>JBIKOZ010000022.1:0-10847 GCA_044357745.1 Limnohabitans sp.
CCCGCATCCATGCTCACCAGCTTGTCATAGGCAACATTGGGTCGTCGCAACAAGTCAAACAAGTTATGTTCGTGCTCAATGGCCTTGCCCAAAACCCGCTCTGATTCATCGGCAGACAAGTTGCGCGGATTGACCCAGGTCGACTTCAGGCGCTCTGTTTCACGTGAAACAGCCTCGCGCTTTGTGCAATATGAGGCCCAACGCGCATCGTCAACCAAGCCCATGGCGCGTCCCGCCTCGGTTAAGCGCAAATCAGCGTTGTCCTCTCTAAGTTGAAGACGAAATTCGGCCCGACTGGTGAACATCCGATAAGGCTCGGTCACGCCCTTGGTAATCAGATCATCGACCAATACCCCCAAATAAGCCTGGTCACGCGTCGGCAACCAGGCGCCGCCCATGTCATTGGGCTGCCCCGACAAGACACGACATTGCAACGCGGCATTGATACCGGCGAACAAGCCCTGCGCTGCAGCCTCTTCGTAACCCGTCGTGCCATTGATCTGGCCCGCAAAGAAAAGGCCACCAATTTGGCGCGTCTCGAAGTTGCTCTTCAAAGAACGGGGGTCAAAAAAGTCGTACTCAATGGCATACCCCGGGCGAAGGATGTGCGCGTTTTCCAAACCCTTCATGGAGCGGACAAGGGCGTATTGAATGTCAAATGGAAGGCTTGTGGAAATGCCGTTGGGATAGTACTCGTGGGTCGTCAAGCCTTCCGGCTCTAAAAAGATTTGGTGGCTGTCTTTGTCAGCAAAGCGGTTGACCTTGTCTTCAACGCTTGGGCAATAACGCGGGCCGACGCCCTCAATTTTCCCAGTAAACATGGGGCTTCGGTCGAACCCAGAGCGGATGATGTCGTGCGTTCGCTCATTGGTGTGCGTCATCCAACATGGCATTTGCGCCGGATGCATTTCCGCTCGCCCCATGAAACTAAAAACGGGAACCCCCGAATCAGGGTTCATGCCACCAGGCATGCCGTCGCCTGGCTGCTCTTGGCACTGACTGAAGTCTATGGTTCGACCGTCCAATCTTGGTGGCGTACCAGTTTTCAGCCTGCCCTGTGGCAATTTGAGCTCTTTCAATCGTGCAGACAAGCTGACAGCCGGTGGGTCGCCCGCCCGGCCCGCCGCATAATTTTCTAAACCAACATGAATCTTGCCATCTAAAAAAGTACCGGCGGTTAAGACCACAGTTTTTGATCGAAAGCGAGCGCCCACTTGCGTGACAGCGCCCACCACTCGGTCTTCTGTGCCATTTGATTCAACCATGAGGTCATCGACGGCTTGCTGAAATAACCAGAGATTTTCTTGGTTTTCTAATCGACGGCGAATGGCCGCCTTGTACAAAACTCGATCTGCTTGTGCGCGCGTGGCGCGGACAGCCGGGCCCTTCGAGCTGTTCAGTATTCGAAACTGAATACCGCCTTCATCTGTCGCCAAGGCCATTGCACCCCCCAAAGCGTCGACCTCTTTGATCAAGTGGCCCTTGCCAATTCCGCCAATTGAAGGGTTGCAACTCATCTGCCCCAGGGTCTCAATATTGTGCGAAAGCAAGAGCGTTTTGCAGCCCATGCGCGCAGACGCAAGGGCGGCTTCGGTACCCGCATGGCCACCGCCGACAACGATCACATCAAATTCTTGTGGGTAAAGCATCAATTCACCAGTCCATTACCGAGAGGCCGGCGCTGCTCGCGCCGTGAGAGGCCCATGGCCCAGGAGGCTGATTTTATCTGCATCAAGTGATCCATGCGCGACTCCGCCAGAATCAGGCTTCGAGATAATCTAATCATCAAAGAAGGCTTGCCTCCCCTTTTGTCTGCACCCTGCAGCAAGGACAAGGCTTCAAAGGACGACTCATGGGCCAAACTCAACGACAACAAGAACGCTTTCACACCGACGAATGGCAATTGCGCTTGGACCTGGCCGCTTGCTATCGTTTGGTTGCTTTGTATGGCTGGAGCGATTTAGTCTTCACACACATTAGCGCCAAGCTGCCCTCTTCTGTTGCGGGGGATGCGCATCAGTTTTTGATTAACCCCTACGGGCTCATGTTTGATGAGATCACGGCGTCAAGCCTGGTGAAGGTGGACATGCAATGCAACAAACTCGATGCAGACAATCCACACCCCGTCAACCCGGCAGGCTTTGTCATTCACAGCGCCGTGCACGAAGCGCGACCCGATGCGGTTTGTGTTCTTCACACACACACACGGGCAGGCGTAGCGGTGAGCGCTCAACAGCACGGCGTCTTACCCATCAGTCAGCAAAGCACATTTGTGCTGGCCTCGCTTGCCTATCACGACTACGAAGGTGTGGCCATTCGTGACGAAGAAAAAATGCGCTTGCAAACCGACCTTGGCAAGGCGAACTATTTGATGCTCCGCAATCACGGCTTGTTAACCGTTGGCAACACCATTGCAGACGCCTTTTTAGAAATGTACGTCTTTGAAAACACCTGTCGCATTCAGGTGGATGCGCTTTCTGGTGGCGCAACAGCATCCGATTTGACGGCAATCAATCCAGAAATTTTGACAGGCGTTGCGCATGCCATGAAAGTTCAAACAGGGGGCCTGGGTGGCGCTTTTGTATGGCCCTCTTTGCTTCGAAAATTAAATCGCGACAACCCCGGCCATGACGTTTGACGCCCTGTGCGTGCGTGGCTTGTGCAAAGAGACGCGGGCTAGGATGCCAACGAAACGCGGGCCTCTTGCAAGGGCTTTTGTTGCCAAGCGATAAGGGCGCCAAGCATCAGCGCAGCGGCAGAAAAAAACAAGCCGCGTTGTAAGCCGCCCGGGCCATCGGCAATCCAGCCCACCACCGTGGGGCCCACAATTTGCCCGATTGCAAAAACCACCGTGAAGGCACTGATGCCAGAAGCCCACGACGTCGGCGGCAAGTTGTGTTTCACCATGGCGGTCGTTGAGGCGACGATTGACAAAAAGACGCCGCCGAACATCAAGCCAGACAGCATCATCATGGGCAAAGCAGATGTGATTGCAGGGATGACCGTCGCCACACTTAGCAAAGCGTTGAGAAATGCCAAGGCTTGTCCGCCGCGATAGTGATTCAACAAGCCCGCCCAAAGCCTAGAAGACAACACCACGGCCAATCCAAGCATGGCATAGAAAAAAGTGATCTCAAAAGACGTCGCGCCCTGTTCGCGCAACAAGGCCACCACAAACGTCATATAGCCAATATAGCCAACGCCAAACAGACCGTAACCCAGCAGGCCTGCAGACCACTGGCGCCAAGTATGGTTGGTTTGATCAGGTGCCCGCGCATCAGCAGGCTTTTGATGGGATAGATTCAACTCACTGGGCAATTCAGGCATCCAGCGTTTCAGCGTTTTGCGAATGACCGCAAGCATCAACGACAACATCAAACAAAGCATCGCCAGTGACCACCACGCCCACGACCAAGGATGGGGCCACGCCTCGGCTTGTGCCAAAGTCAAAGAAGTCGGAACGACCAGCGCAGACAAGACAATGCCCCATCCAGTGCCGCCATAGTAAATGCCCAACAACAAACCCGATTGCGCTGGCAACTGCTCGCCCAGCCTCGCGGCCAACAGGCCCCCAGAGACAAAGACCGTGGCGCTTGCAAGACCCGCTAAGAACCGCTGCAGCAACAAGAGCGAAGTGTCCGTGATAAAGCCCGTTAATGCCATAAAGAGCGTCGCCGCGAGTGCGCCCCAAATCAAGACGCCGACAGCGCCCAGACGACGGAGTGCCCATGGCGTTAAAAGAGCGCCAACCAAATAGCCACAAGCATTGAGCGTGTTCATTGCGCCGGCCAAGGTGTAGGTCCACGACAAGTCCTCCCGCATGGACGGCAACAAAAGCGCATAAGCAAATCGCGTCATGCCAAGCGACACGGCCGCAGCCATGGAAACACAAACAGCTAACCACAGCGATGTCGAAAAGCGAATATTTTGAGACATGAAATTTTGATAGGCCCGCACACGCACCCGGGCACATCATGCTCTGGCTTGCGCGCTATGCCTCGAATAGTAGGTGCAACGCGGCCGTTGCGCAAGCTGATGCGCTTAGCCCAAACCAATGGGCGAAGGTGCAATCGACACGATGCGGCTAAAGAGCTTTTCAAACGCGGGGCCAGGCGGATATTTGCCCGTCAAGGGGTCAGCGTTTTGATCAAACGCCAAGTCCAGCGCCACCCAGTCCTCTTCCAAAAGTGCCGCTTCTGCTGCTGGCAACACCAGCGTTTCTTCCAGTCGCATGTGCTCCAAATACGCCTCGATGTAGGGGCCCAAGGCGTCTACAAACGCCGATTTACGCGGTGCGCCCACTTGTTCCCACGCCAAAAGCAAATGAAGTAAATCACGCACTGCTTTTTCACTGTGCATGTGGTCACGCTCTAATCTGTCAATGGCGCCCATCATTTCAGGCGCCCTTTTGGCAAGCCTGGGAAATAATAAGTTCGACTCTTTAGGGTGATGAAGTTGTTCTGGAAACTCATCGATGTAAAACAACATGGCGCGCATGACTTCGAAAAACTGGCGCGGATCTTTTTCAGGCCCCCGTTCGAGCAGCTGGCTCATGGATCGAAGCATGGCGGCCAAAGAGGCATGTTCATCGCGGATGATGTGGAGGCTTCTTTTTTTCATCATTTCATCTTTCCTAATACACAATCAAGGATTAGAGTTAAGAACAAGGTCACAGTCTGAAGTTAACTTGCCCTTCAGAAAATGACACAGATCAAGAAACCAACGTAAAAGCGAAAGCATGACCGACCCCTCAACACCCTTTCACGGCCGATCTGTCGAACAACAAGTCATCGGTCAAGCCACCCGAGATGGCGATGGCGTCAAGCTCACACGCGTTTTAACGCAAGCGCACCAACGGCGGCTTGACCCGTTTCTGATGTTGGACAATTTTGGGAGCGATGACCCCAATGATTACGGCGGCGGCTTTCCAGACCACCCACACCGTGGCTTTGAAACCATCACCTATATGATTGCTGGGCGGATGCGGCATCGTGACAGCGCAGGCCATGAAGGCTTGTTGCAAAATGGTGGGGTGCAATGGATGACGGCCGGCCGAGGCGTTGTTCACAGTGAAATGCCAGAACAAGAAGAGGGGGTCATGGAAGGATTTCAGCTGTGGCTGAACTTGCCATCACACCAAAAACTTTGCCCGCCTGGCTATCAGGACATTCAAAGCGACAACATTCCTGAATTAGATTTACCGTCGGGTGTCAAAGTTCGCATCATTTCTGGAGAGGTATGCGGTGTTAGAGGCGCCGTCTGCCGGCCCGCCGATTTATTTCCAACTCAGACACTTTATTTAGACATTCACTTCACAAAAAACACAACTTTTCAACAAACATTGAATCCTGAACATAACGCGTTCATTTTTGTTTATCGGGGCAATGTCAAAGTTGTGAGCGAGCACCAAGAGACCTCTGTTGATTTACACCGCATGGCCATTCTTCACAACGAAGGCAATGGTGTTGAAATTAGCGCCTCTTCTGGCAGTCAGCTTCTTCTAATTTCTGGAAACCCACTGAACGAACCCATTGCCCAATACGGACCTTTTGTGATGAACACGCGTGAAGAGTTGATGCAAGCCGTCGATGACTTCAAGGCGGGTCTTTTCACTTCGTGACTGATATTGCCGCAACGGCTCTCATTGAAAGAATGCCCAAGCGTTCTTAGAAAAGTGCTTGCTTCCATCAATGTGTCAATGAATAACTTTGTGGAAAGATTTTGGATAACCCCCGAGTTATCCACAGAATTTTTAAATTAAAGAAGTTGTTCATAGAACCATGACACCAAAGAAGCAGTGTCGTACACACCCTTCAAAGTTGTTTACTTGGTTGATCTATAAAGAAAAAAGAGACTTGTCCACAGAACAAGCCTCCCTTTATCTACTACTACTATGTATTAATCTATATAAAAGAAGAATACAAAGAAAAAGTCTCACTTTAAATTAAGTTGATTTTCTAAAAACATCCATGTGGTTTTGCCACTGAATCATGGCTGCAGCAATGTGTTTTTCTTTCACATGACCAAAACCTTTAATCTGTTCAGGTACATTGGCCATGTTCACAGCCAAGGCATGGTTTTCTTGCGTCAGAGACAACAGCAGTTCTTTGATGGCATCCATGTACTCCTGAATAAGTGCTCTCTCAGTTTGTCGTTCTTTACTTCGACCAAATACATCAAAAGCAGTGCCTCTCAGGAACTTCAGTTTGGCCAAACCTTTAAACACCAGCAACATGTGAGGGCTCATTTTTTGTTTGACCAGCTGGCCCTTCTCATTGCGTTTTGCAAGCAAGGGAGGGGCTAGGTGATAGAAAACCTTGAAATCTCCTTCAAACTGGGTTTTAACGC
Organism: Limnohabitans sp.; assembly: GCA_044357745.1. GTDB lineage: Bacteria > Pseudomonadota > Gammaproteobacteria > Burkholderiales > Burkholderiaceae_C > Limnohabitans_A. The sequence goes on from JBIKOZ010000022.1 coordinate 6,349, forward strand.
GTTCTAGGAACTGTTTATCGGTATGCAAGCGGGCAACTTCGTATTCGTCTTTGTAAGCCATCAGTTTGAAGAGTTGACGCGCTACGGTTTCTGTCAACAATGTTTGGCCAAACACCATTTCTTTTGCTTTTACAGTTTTGACAAAGTTTTCATAGACGTTGGCATAAGCCGTATTTTGATAGGCCGTTAAAAAGCGAACGCGTTGTTGAATCAAATCCTCCAATTGAGGGCGCTTTTTAAATTCAATGATGTGTCCAGGTGAAATCAATGCATCAAGCAAAGGCAAGTGATGAGCAGCATGGCGGCCCCACTCGAAGGCGGCTAAATTACTTGAAACAGCCACATCATTGAGTTCGATTGCACGTCGCAAAGCCTCAAGACTTAAAGGGATCCAAGCCTTTTGCCATGCATAACCCAACAGCATGGGATTGATGAAAATGGTATCGCCCATTAAATGAGAAGAGAACTTGTCTGCGTCAAAAGAAGCGAGGTTGGCCAAACCAACGGTCGAACCAATTTCAGAGGCACACTCGTCAGCTGGGTTTTGCCACAGCGTATTTTTAACAAATGCGGCCGTTGGTGACCCGTGAGAATTTAAAGCAACGTTGGTACGGCCTTCCAGCATTCGAGAGAGCGTTTCTTTGCCAGCACTCACGATAGGGTCACATCCCAATACCAAATCAGCGGCAGCCATGCTGACACGCGTCGTTTGGATTTGATCTTGCTGCTGTGCCAACAAAACATGACTCCACGTCGCACCACCTTTTTGCGCCAATCCTGCGGAATCTTGAGTGACAACGCCTAAGCCATCCAGGTGCGCGGCCATGCCCAGCAGTTGACCAATGGTAATCACCCCGGTGCCGCCCACACCAGCAACAACGATGCCATAAACAGAATCCTTCAAATTAGGAAGCGTTGGCAATGGCAATTCAGGCAAGCTTGTCACATCAAATTTTGTGCCCTTTGATTTTTTCTTTAATTGGCCGCCCTCAATGGAAATAAAACTGGGACAAAAGCCTTTCAGGCAGCTGGTATCTTTGTTACAACTGTTCTGATTGATCGTACGCTTGCGACCAAAGTCAGTTTCTAAAGGCTCAACAGACAAGCAGTTAGATTGAACGCCACAGTCTCCACAACCCTCACACACCAGTTCGTTGATCATCACGCGCACTGCCGGATCGACCATGGTGCCGCGCTTGCGACGTCTGCGCTTTTCAGTTGCACAGGTTTGGTCATAAATAATGACGGTACATCCTTTAACTTCTCGAAGCGCTCTTTGAACCGCATCGAGCTCATCTCTGTGGTGAACCAAAACGCCCTCTGCCAAAGCAACCCCGTCGTATTTTTCAGGCTCATCGGTGACGACCTTGATGACCATGGCACCTTCAGCACGCATGCTCTGAGCAATTTGAACAACCGTATGCCCTTCAGCACGTTCGCCAATGCGCTGCCCGCCCGTCATGGCGACCGCATCGTTGTACAAAATTTTGTAAGTGATATTGACGCCCGCAGCGATGCTTTGGCGGATGGCCAAGATACCGCTGTGAAAATAAGTGCCGTCACCAATGTTGGCAAACACATGTTTCTCATGACTGAAGTGCTGTTGGCCAATCCACGGCGTACCTTCGCCCCCCATTTGTGTAAACCCGGTGGTACTTCGGTCCATCCACAAGCTCATAAAGTGGCAACCAATGCCGGCCATGGCCCTTGATCCTTCGGGCACTTTGGTGCTGGTGTTGTGAGGACAACCCGAGCAAAACCAAGGCGTGCGATCAATCGTAGGATTTAAAATCAAACTGTTTTGAGCCCGTTCTTTGGCATCAATGATTTGAAGTTGAGCCTCCATCTTGGTCAAAATATCAGCCGGCAAATCCAATTTCTTGAGGCGCTTGGCAAGCGCCTTGGCGATCAAGGTGGGCGTCAAATCGGCGTTAGCACGCAACAAGCGGTGTGCCGTTGGGTTTGGAACAGACCACTCGCCACCGGACTCATCACCATCTAACTCATCAAACTTACCAACAATGCGAGGACGCATGGCATCTGGCCAGTTGTAGAGCTCTTCTTTCAATTGGTACTCGATCACTTGGCGTTTTTCTTCAACGACCAAAATCTCTTTCAAGCCCTGCGCAAACTCACGCGTGGATTGAGCTTCTAATGGCCAAACCACAGAAACTTTGTGAACGCGAATTCCCAAGCGATGGCACGCGGCAGTGTCTAAGCCCAAATCAATCAGTGCTTGCCGCGTGTCGTTATAGGCCTTGCCACTGGCCATGATGCCGTAACGATCGTGAGGGCCCTCAATGACGTTATGGTTTAAACGATTGGCACGAATGTAGGCCAAAGCAGCGTACCACTTGAAGTCAAACAGCCGCGCCTCTTGTTCCAGCGCCCCATCAGGCCAACGAATGTGAACCCCGCCAGGTGGCATTTCGAAATCGGGCAAAACAATTTTGACGCGATCGGCCTGAATGTCTGCAGCGGCACTCGACTCCACAATTTCTTGAATTGTTTTCATGCCCGACCAAACGCCCGCAAATCGACTTAAGGCAATGGCATGAACACCCAAATCCAAAACCTCTTGAACAGAAGCGGGAAAGAACACCGGCAAGCCACAAGCCTTGAAAATGTGGTCACTTTGGTGCGCCGCAGTGGAGCTTTTGGCCACATGGTCGTCGCCAGCAACGGCCAAGACACCGCCCCAAGGCGTGGTGCCAGCCATGTTGGCATGTTTAAAAACATCTGAGCAACGATCAACCCCGGGTCCCTTGCCATACCAAATACCAAAAACGCCATCTAATTTTTGACTTCCTGGCGGCGCGAAACCCAGCTGCTGGGTTCCCCACAATGCGGTGGCGGCCAATTCTTCGTTGACGCCCGGCTGAAAAACAATGTTGTGCTTTTCTAAATAGGGCTTGGCTTTCCACAGCGCTTGGTCATAACCGCCCAAAGGTGACCCACGGTAACCGCTGATGAGCGCGCCCGTTTTTTTCCCAGCCAAGGCGTCGCGCTCTTGCTGCAGCATGGGCAAGCGAACAAGGGCCTGAACCCCGCTCATAAAAGCGTGCCCCGTTTGAAGGCTGTACTTGTCGTCCAAGGTGACGTTGGCCAGTGCTTGTCGCAAGTGTTCTGGTAAGGGAGCGTTCATGATGATTCACCTTAAAGGGCATTAATCGGCAGTGTAGAGCGAGTCTGCTTATCGTGGAAGCAAAACCCATAATTTCAAGTCTTGTTTAAGGCGGCCCGCTAAATCGCCGGCCAAGTCGCCAGAGCCGACAAAGTAGTCCGCCCGGACGGCCCCCAAAATAGCGCTGCCGGTGTCTTGTGCCAAGACCAGCCGGTTGAGTTGGGTTTGTGGCCCGTTGCTAGACAGCCAAACCGGTGTGCCATAGGGGATGCTGCCAGGGTCGACGGCGATAGAGCGCCCAGGCGTCAGGGGAACACCTTGGGCGCCTTTGGGCCCCAGTTGTGCCTCGGCGCCACGAAGCGCCTCTTCTTTGAAGAACACAAAGCGAGGGTTCTTAGACAGTAACTCTTGGGTTCGGCGGGGGTTTTGTCCCAACCAAGTTTTGATACCCGGCCACGTGGCGTTTTTGGTGAGGTTTTGATCAAGCAACCACCGACCAATGCTTTGATAAGGGTGATCGTTGGTGCCGGCAAATGCCACTCTAATTTGTTGGCGCTGCCCATCGCTGTGGGTGATCCACAACCTCCCGGAGCCTTGTATTTGCAATATCAAAGCATCAACGGGGTCTGCAATAAACGCAATCTCTTTTCCTTTCAGCGCATTTTGGGCCGCTGGCAGCTTTGAAATCTCTTCTCTGGAATACCAGGGCGACCGGCTCTTTAAGTTGGCGGGAAGACCGTACAGGGCCACCTCAAAACCAGGCTTTGCCACGCGGGAGGCCTCAAAGACGGGCTCGTAATACGCGGTGAGCAAGCCATTGGCGGGCGTAGCGCCGCCGCCTAGACTTTCAACCCGATAAGGCTGAAGGTTTCGAAGAAGCCATTCGCGCTGGTTCGCGATCGACTGATTGGCCAAGCCCCTCACCTCTGGGCACAAAATCTTGTGACTGGTGTTGCTTCTTGTACAACTCTCTAGCCAGGCGGCCCATGCCTCGCCAAGCTTGTCGTCGTTGAAGCCCGGCAAATCGGCCCACGAAGCCAAAACCCAGCGGCTTTTGGCTTGTTGCAGCGTGGGGGCCAAATCAGGACGCACGGGTACTGGCGGCGGCGCGGGTTGCGCGCTGGCAAGGGGCGGTGCTTTGGGCGGCGAGCCACAAGAAACGAGGAGCGATAAAGACAAAACGAAGAAGCTACCTACAATCAATGAACCAAGGAGTTTTTTCATGGGATTGATTTTGTTAGAAGCGCTGCTCGCATTGTTGTTGCTGTTGCTCATTGTTTGGTGGACCATGTTTTCAGGTCGTCAAAAAGGCGAGCTAAAGTCTGATCTTCAAAAAGAGACGGCCCCAGAAAAAAAGCCTGACACAGAATGAACA
>JBIKOZ010000282.1:0-3022 GCA_044357745.1 Limnohabitans sp.
CATCATGACTTGCATCATGCAAAGACCTGCTACACCCAAGCGCCACAGCATTTTTCTAGCGTCTTCGCGGCGCACTTCATTGGCCAGCGCATCGTTGGCTGGCACGGTTCGATAACCCAACTTGGCAACGGCCTTCATCCAATCAGAAGGCTGCGTTTGATCTGACGACCACACCACCCGCCCCCTGTGACTCGCCGCACTGATTTGAGCCGAGACCACGCCGGGCACCGACAACAAAGCTTCTTCAATGTTGATGGCGCAGGCAGTGCAGTGCATGCCTTCGAAAACAACGCTGGACGTCCATTGATGGGGGAGTAGATTGCTGACCTGGCTGAAATCAGACCACTCCTGTGCGTGGTCAAGCAATGACCATTGCGAGGTCAACGCATCGAACTCAGGAAGGCACGCTGGATTTGACATGCCTTGAAGATAAGTCAGCCAGCCTGAATGAAACTTGATCTAAATCAAGACGCACTCAATTCAGAGTTTTAAGCTGACAACATCGATTCACCAAAGGAGCTCACCATGTATAACCGAATTCTTGTAGCCACCGACGGCTCTGCACTGTCCAAAAAAGCTGTCACCGATGCCATTGGCTTGGCGGTCACTTGCGGCGCTGAACTGATTGCCCTGAAAGTGGTGCCGCGTTACCCCCAGGCTTACTTTGAAGGCAGCATCCCACTCAATACCAAAGATGTGGCGCGCATTGAAGCCCAATGGGCAGACGAAGCACAAGCAGCTGTAGACGCAGTTAAAAAATTGGCAGAAGCCAAAGGCATCAAAGCCAAAGCCGTTGTCAGCCGTTCCGACATTGTGTCTGACGCCATCATTGCAGCCGCAAAAAAACACAAAGCCGAATTGGTGGTCATGGCCTCACATGGCCGTAAAGGCATCAAGCGCTTGCTGTTGGGCAGCGAGACACAACAGGTGCTCACGCACTGTCATGTTCCCGTGCTGGTTTTACGCTGAGAATAAATTTTTGTGCTGCTCGCGCAATAAATTTTTCTGAACCTTGCCCATGGTGTTTCGTGGAAGCTCTGGCACCACGAAACACTTTTTGGGTATTTTGAAATTGGCCAATTTCGATTTCAAAGTGGCAATGATTTGCTCAGCTTTGATCTGGGCACCTGGTTTTGCAATGACCACGGCCACGCCCACTTCGCCAAAGTCGGGATGGGCCACACCCACCAAAGCACTTTCGGCCACACCGGGCATCTCATTGATGTAGCCTTCAATTTCTGCGGGGTACACGTTGTAACCTCCGCTGATGATCAGGTCTTTGCTGCGGCCCACAATGACCACGTAACCGCGCTCGTCAATTTTTCCGACATCACCTGTTTTGAAAAAACCATCGGCCGTGAATTCTTCTTTGGTTTTTTCTGGCATGCGCCAGTAAGCTTGGAAAACATTCGGGCCTTTCACCTGAATGTTGCCAATTTCACCCACCGGCAAAGCCTTGCCGTCATCACCTTGCACGCGCAGTTTCACGCCTGGCAAAGGAAAACCAACGGTGCCACCGCGACGCTCACTTTGTGCGCCATGTCGCTTGTCTGCGGCATAAGGATTGGAAGTCAGCATGACGGTTTCACTCATGCCATAGCGCTCCAAAATAGTGTGGCCGGTGCGTTGCTGCCATTCTGTGAAGGTTTCAATCAGCAAGGGTGCTGAGCCCGCAATGAACAGGCGCATGTTGCGTGCAGCGGCCTTTGTCAAGGAAGGCTCTGACAACATTCGACCGTAAAGCGTGGGCACACCCATGAACACCGTGGCTTGTGGCATTTTGGCAATCACAAATTTGGGATCGAACTTGGCCAGCCAAATCATTTTGCTGCCATTGATGAGAGCGCCGTGAATGGCCACAAACAATCCATGCACATGAAAAATCGGCAAGGCATGAATGAGCACGTCACCCTTTTTCCAACCCCAATATGACTTTAACATTTGCGCGTTGCTGAGCATGTTGCCGTGCGTCAGCATGGCGCCTTTGCTACGGCCTGTGGTGCCACTGGTGTACAAAATAGCGGCCAAATCGTCTGCACTTTTGACGGCAATGCGGTGCTGATCTTTTTGATGGGCCGCGCGCTCTAAAAGAGTGCCTGTGCGGTCGTCATTCAATGTAAAAACATGGTGTGTTCCCGCCTTGAAAGCGATCTTGCTGACCCAGCCAAAATTAAGCCCAGAACAAACCACCACCGCAGGCTCTGCGTTGCCAATGAAATACTCAATTTCAGCGCTTTGATACGCCGTGTTCAAAGGTAAAAACACATAACCTGCACGCAACGTGGCCAAGTAAAGCACCATGGCTTCGACCGACTTTTCAACTTGCACCGCAATGCGGCTGCCTTTGGGCAGCTTCAAGCCCTCGAGCAAGTTGGCCATCATGGCACTGGCGCGATCTAAATCACGCCATGAGTAATGCAGGCCATGATCGGTTTCAACCGCCACACTGTCTAAGTTTGCAGGAAATGCAGCACGCAACGCTGCGAACAAATTTTCTTGAACCATCTTTAATCCAACTTTGCGCCAGAGGCTTTCACCACCTGGCTCCATTTACGCAATTCTGTTTTGATGAACGCCTCAAATTGAGGGCCCGTTAAATTGGGAAACTCCGCACCTTGTGCAGCCCATACCGCTTTCGCCTCGTCGGTCAGGGCGGACTTGCGAAATTCTTCAATGGCTTTGGCTTGCACATCGGCGGGTGTTCCTTTGGGCGCCCACACGCCGTACCAAGTACTGACGGTGTAGTCGGGCAAACCTAGCTCTAAGGAGCAAGGTACATCAGGGAATGCTGGGTTGCGTTTGGCGCCAGACACCATAAGCGCCTTAATTCTGCCGCCTTTAATGTGCGCTGCCGATGAACCCAAGCCATCGAACATCATGTCCACATTGCCGGCAATTAAATCTTGCAAGGCAGGGCCTGCACCGCGGTAAGGAATGTGCGTGATAAAGGTTTGCGTCTGGAGTTTGAACAGCTCCCCCGCCAAGTGGTGCGAGGTACCGCCGACGGCAGAACCATAGTTCA
>JBIKOZ010000283.1:0-3010 GCA_044357745.1 Limnohabitans sp.
GCCAAGGAAACAATTCCGGAAACACTGTAAGGGTCGAGTTCTGCTCGCTCAGAGTATTTCAAAAGAATGCTGGTGTTGACATGCGACACATCAACTTGCCCCATGGTCCATCCGCTAAAGCGGCGCTCTAAAATTTCTTCATAGTGAAGCAACACCACTTGCTTGTGCCGCTCATCTTTTTGAATGTGGCCGTACAAATCGCTGACCGCTTCACGGCCTCCCTCGATGGCCTGCAAGAAAATGCCGCCACCATAGACCAAGATACCGGTAATGCCCGTGCTGGGGTTAAATTGCCGAGATTGGGCCAAGATGGACTCAATGACTGTAGGCTTTGGATCAACCGCGCGGCTTGCGTAAAGTAAACGAACCAACATGATCAGGCCTTTCTAGGAATCAATGACAGGAACTCACGGCGCAAATTGGCATTTTTCAAAAACACGCCACGCATGACGGAATTGATCATTTTGCTGTCCATGTCTTTCACGCCGCGCCAGCCCATGCAAAAGTGGCTGGCTTCCATCACGATGGCCAGGCCATCGGGTTGCGTTTTGCGTTGGATCAGGTCGGCCAACTGGACCACGGCTTCTTCTTGAATTTGAGGGCGACCCATGACCCATTCGGCCAAGCGCGCATATTTGGAAAGGCCAATCACATTGGTATGTTCATTGGGCATCACACCAATCCAAATTTGACCAATCACAGGACACAGGTGATGGCTGCAGGCACTGCGCACAGTGATGGGCCCCACAATCATGAGTTCGTTCAAATGCTCGGCATTGGGGAATTCTGTTACCTCAGGGCACTCTACATAACGCCCTTTGAAGACTTCCTTCAGATACATTTTGGCGACCCGGCGCGCTGTTTGCTGGGTGTTATGGTCGTTGTTCGTGTCAATCACCATGCTGTCCAAGACGGTTTGCATTTTCTCGCTCACCTCGTCCAGCAAATGATCAAGTTCGCCCGGTTGAATGAATTCTGCAATGTTGTCGTTGGCATTGAACCGTTTGCGTGCTGCCAAGATACGCTCGCGAATCTTCACGGACATGGGCGTACCCATGTCCTCTGCGGGCAGGTTGGAGGGAGCGGTCATAAGCTTCTGATATGAAATGTCAAAACGAGATCGTAACAGCGATTGAAGTCACTTTCAGGTGCATGGTCATGGCCGCCGCAGGCCGGCAAACCGAGTCAATAGCGATTTCCTGTGAGCCATATCGCTAAACGCATCAGACCAAAGGCCACCCAGTCCATGGTCCTCTGGGATGGCGACCTTTTCAGCAGCGTCTCTGGCATGATTTGGTCACTCCCATGGGCAATGGCAAGCGTCAGGGCTTCATGTAAAACCTTTGCAAAGTGGCCATCGGCCACAACCACATTGGCCTCCCGAGCGAGCAACAGACTCAAGGGGTCCAAATTGGAGGAACCCACTGTGGCCCATGGCCGCTCATGCTTGGCGTCCATCACAGCAACTTTGGCGTGCAAAAAACTCTGATGGTATTCATAAATTTCCACACCCGCCTCTAACATTTGCCGATAGACGGGTCTCACCGCATGGTATTGCATGAAGTATTCATAGCGCCCTTGCAAAAGTAAACGCACACGAACGCCGCGTTTGGCAGCATGCACCAAGGCTTGTCTTAATTTTCGACCTGGCAAGAAGTAGGCATTTGCAATCACGATCTCATAGCGCGCCATGCCAATGGCTTTGAGGTAAGCCTTTTCAATTTGTCCGCGGTGCAAAACATTGTCACGCAGCAGCAAGCCTGCACGCGCGATCCAATTATTCTCATCGGACACGTTAGCCTCGTGCAGCCAAGAGAAATGCAAACCAGCCGCCCTGAAAGAGCTGAATGCTTCCGGAAAGTTTTGCTGCCGCACATGCCTCACCGCCTGCATGCGCCACCACAATTGCGTGCTCGCTTCCTGAACCTGCTGCACCAATGCGCCCGTCGCGCACACTGCAAAATCAAGTCGAGGGTATGGCAATGCCCCGTGTTGCGGGTCATGCAAATCATCCAGGATATTGATGCCGCCACAAAAAGCCACTTGGCCATCGATCACACACAGTTTGCGATGCAGCCTTCGCCATCGATTGGGGATGAGCAAGCCTAAAGTTCCAAGCGGCGAATAAACCCGCCACTCCACGCCGGCTCTGTCAAAGCGAATTCGCCAGTCTTCGCTCAACTTGGGCGTCCCCACGCCATCAACGACCACCCAAACACGAAGCCCTCGGGTACCCGCACGCTCCAAGGCTGAAGCAACTTGTGCACCATCACCAAAGAAATTAAAAATATAAGTTTCAAGCTGAATGTGGGATCGCGCAGCATCAATGGCCCGAATCAATTCAGGGAAAAAATCAGCACCGCCCTTCAAAAGTTTGACTTGATGGCCATCACGAAGAACAGGATGACTTTTCATAGGTCAAACTGCGCCACCAAGGGCAAGTGATCAGACATGCGGCGCCAGATTTTGCCATGCAACACCATTTGACTCACTGGCGTGAGTCCCTTCGCATAAACATGGTCCAGTTGGACGATCGGAAGTCTGGAGGGATAGGTCCATTGCTTTGGCGCCTGCCATTCCGTTAACTGTTGCGCCAGCATCATGTTTGAAATTCGATTGCCCCAGTCGTTGAAGTCGCCCGCGACCAGGAGCGGCGCGTCCTTGGGCACTTCGCGCTCAATGTACCGGTACAGCTGTTTGACTTGCCTGACGCGACTGGCAGGAATTAAACCCAAGTGCACCACAATGACATGCACATTCACAGGCTGATGGTCATGCGATTCGCCCACTTGCACTTCCACATGCAACAACCCACGTTGCTCAAACCGATGGTCGGAAATATCTTCGTGTCTGTGCGACACAACTGGCCATCGTGACAACAACGCATTGCCGTGTTCACCATGTCGCGTAACCGCATTGGTCTTGTAAATTGCAAAGTATCCTGGGGGGGCCAAGAACTCGGCTTGCGGCATTTCAGGCCAATGTTTGAAATACTTTTCTTCGCGTCTGT
>JBIKOZ010000284.1:0-2966 GCA_044357745.1 Limnohabitans sp.
TTTAACGGTGCTTGAAAAAACTTAAAAGTTCAAGGTCCGCTTGTCCACTGCCAAGGCAGCTTCTTTGGTGGCTTCACTGAGCGATGGGTGCGCATGACAAATGCGTGCAATGTCCTCCGCGCTGGCGCGGAATTCCATGGCCACAACGGCTTCAGCGATCAGCTCGCTGGCCATGGGCCCCACGATGTGAACACCCAAGATTTCATCGGTCTTGGCATCGGCCAAGAACTTCACCATGCCGGTGGTGTCGCCCAAGGCGCGAGCCCGGCCATTGGCCAAGAACGGGAAGGTACCCGCTTTGTAAGCCACGCCATCAGCCTTGAGCTGCTGCTCAGTACGGCCCACCCAAGCTATCTCGGGGCTGGTGTAAATGACCCAAGGCACGGTGTTGAAATTCACATGCCCGTGTTGACCGGCAATGCGCTCCGCCACGGCAACGCCTTCTTCTTCGGCTTTGTGCGCCAACATGGGCCCACGCACCACGTCGCCCACAGCCCATACGCCAGGCAAGTTGGTTTTGCATTCAGCGTCCACCACGATGGCGCCACGTTCGTCCAATTGCAGGCCCACAGCCTCAGCATTCAAACCAATCGTATTGGGCACACGGCCAATGGACACAATGAGCTTGTCTGCATCAATGCTGAGGGCTTCGCCCTTGGCATTGGTGTAGGCCACTTTGACGCCTTTTTTGCCATTTTGAATTTCGCCGACTTTGACGCCAAGTTCAATTTTCAAACCTTGTTTGTCAAAAGCTTTTTTGGCTTCCTTGGAAATCTGTTCGTCCACAAGGCCCAAGAACGTAGGCAGTCCTTCAAGGATGGTCACTGCAGCGCCCAGGCGGCGCCACACAGAACCCATCTCCAAACCGATCACCCCGGAACCGATCAGCACCAACTTCTTAGGCACGGCACCCACATTCAAAGCGCCATCATTGGACAGCACATTGACTTCATCAAAGGGTGTGCCGGGCAATGCACGTGCATTAGAACCCGTGGCCACAATGATGTTCTTGCCCACCAATGTTTCGTTGGCGGTACCGCTGACTGCAACTTCATACCCGCCATCAACAGCCTTGCCAAAAGCAGCTCGGCCGTGGAAGAAAGACACTTTGTTCTTTTTGAACAAGTACAAAATGCCATCGTTGTTTTGCTTCACGACGTTGTCCTTGCGGGCAATCATCTTGGCCACGTCCATGCTCACACCCTTCATCTCAATGCCGTGATCGGCAAAGTGATGGTTGGCTTGATCGAAGTGCTCAGAAGACTGCAACAAGGCTTTGGAGGGAATGCATCCGACGTTGGTGCAAGTGCCGCCAAGGGCTGGGCCGCCTGTTGCGTTTTTCCATTCGTCGACGCAAGCCACTTGGAAACCCAATTGGGCTGCGCGAATAGCGGCAATGTAACCACCCGGGCCGCCACCAATGACGACCACATCAAATTGTTTGCTCATGCTAATTCCTAATAAGTCCTTAGATGTCAAACAACAAGCGTGATGGATCTTCCAACGCTTCTTTGATGGCCACCAATCCCAGAACAGCTTCGCGGCCGTCAATGATGCGGTGGTCGTATGACATGGCGAAGTAGTTCATGGGGCGAACCACCACTTGACCGTTTTCAACTATGGCTCGGTCTTTGGTCGCGTGAACGCCCAAGATGGCCGATTGAGGTGGGTTGATGATGGGGGTCGACATCATGGAGCCGAAGGTACCGCCATTGGAGATAGAGAAGGTGCCGCCGGTCATGTCTTCAATGCCCAACTTGCCGTCTTTGGCCTTGGCGCCAAATTCAGAAATCTTTTTCTCGATGTCGGCAAAGCTCATTTGATCAGCATTGCGCAAAATGGGCACCACCAATCCACGCGGCGAACCTACTGCAATGCCGATGTCAAAGTAACCGTGGTAAACGATGTCGTTGCCGTCGACGGAAGCATTCAGCACGGGGTATTTCTTCAGAGCATGCACAGCCGCTTTGACGAAAAAGCTCATGAAGCCCAACTTGATGCCGTGCTCTTTTTCGAACTTGTCTTGGAATCGCTTGCGCATCTCCATAACAGGCGCCATGTTGATTTCGTTGAAGGTGGTCAAAATGGCATTGGTCGCTTGCGATTGCAACAAACGCTCGGCCACACGGGCACGCAGTCGAGTCATGGGCACGCGTTGCTCAGGACGCTCACCCAAATTCATTGCAGGCGCAGCCACTTGTGGCAATGAACTAGTGGGCACACCAGTTGGAATAGAAACTTGCGGTGCAGGCTTGGCGCCACCGGCCACAGCTGACAACACATCCCCTTTGGTGACACGTCCGTCTTTGCCTGAACCCGCTACAGAACCAGCTGACAGGTTGTTGTTGGCCATGATCTTGGCAGCAGCCGGCATGGCCACACCCGCCATGCTGTTGCTTTGTGAAGCGACTGTTGCGGCAGCGCTAGCCGCAGGGGCTGGTGCTGCTGCGGGTGCTGATGCTGATGCAGCCACTTTGCCATCGGTGTCAATGCGCGCAATCAGTTGCTCAGCAACCACCGTAGCGCCATCACCGATCAAGATCTCTGACAAAACACCTGCTGACGGTGCAGGCACTTCCAGCACAACTTTGTCAGTTTCAATTTCGATCAAGATTTCGTCGGCTGCGACACTGTCGCCAACTTTCTTTTTCCATTTCAACATGGTGGCTTCTGCCACCGACTCAGACAGCTGAGGAACTTTCACTTCTGCGATAGCCATTTCGATTCTTTCTTAATTGGTTCAATATTTTTTGGGGTGTCTGTTATTTGGACAACACAAAACCTTTGATCTTGCCGAATGCGCCATCCACCAAAGCTTTTTGTTGCTCTTGGTGAAGGTGTGAATAACCCACAGCAGGCGACGCGGAAGCTGCTCGGCCGGAATACCCCAAGCGCTGACCTTCGGTCATGTTCTCGTGGATGTAATGCTGCACAAAGAACCAAGCGCCTTGGTTTTGTGGCTCGTC
>JBIKOZ010000285.1:0-2957 GCA_044357745.1 Limnohabitans sp.
CAGGCGAACCCCCAATGACTTTCCAAATTGCTCTTCGGCTTCCACAATTTTTGCTTCAATCATGACTTGCCTGACGGGAATATCAAGTCGTTGAATCACATCAAGCAGTTGTTTGAGAAATACAGGCGTGTCCAATAAAAACAACTGATTGGTGCGAGGCTCTGCCATGACCAAGCCCCGCGGGCTCATCCAGCGAGGCGCGCCTGCACTGCCAGCAGAGGCTGCCTGAAGTCGCTGCGCAACATCCGCCGCTTTGGCGTATTTCAAGGCCACGGCAACCGTTTGTAAATTTTCCGCCGAGACAGTGCGCGACGTGATCCACAAAACACCCTCCTTAGGCGTGACGACCAAGCCCCTGGATGTGACGACAACCTCCAATGCCTCGCGCCAAGTCATGTCATTGAGGTGCAGGCTGACTTGTCCTGCAACACCATCGGCCACGATTAAATTTTGCTTGCCAATTTCAGCCAAGGATTGAAGCAATGCTTTCACTTCGATGTTTTGAAAGTTCCACTTCATTTTCTCTAGAGGCTCGGCGGCCCATGCGGTCAGTGAACAATTGAGTACCCCAAAGCAGGCCATGAAAACAAAGAGTCTTTGACTGAAGCTCATGGTTTTGACGCTTCCCACATCACGAGGGTTTGCGGATGGCCACTCTGAGTGGCCAACCAAAGTCCCTGTGCATCGACCCATTGAACCCTCAGTTTTTCAATGCCTACCAGTTGACCCGTATGCACTGGCAATATTTGATGGCCCGATTTGACAAGCGCCCAGGCCCTAGAAATATGGGGTGGCTTGTCCGTGCCAGATTGTGCAAATCCAACCATTCGCATTTGCGCATGACTCTGATTTGGAAACGCGTGACTCATGCTTTCAGCAGCCTGCGTGGGCGCTGTGACCCTGGGTGCTTGCGTCAATGCATCGTTCCACCGGACTGCGACCCCCGTATCGGTGTATGCATCTTGCGAATCCCACCACAAATTCAATTGCGCCTCGAAAGAGAAAAGTCCGTCGGGGCCGAGCTCCCATGACAACCTCTTCCAACTGCCATTTGAAAAAACATGATTCAGCGTTTGCCAATAGCCATAGGTCGCCATCTGCGTGCCCTTGAGATGGAACCGCACAGCAGAACTTTCAAAACCCATTTCATCTGGCAATGTCAAAGCTTGCATTTTCACCAGTTGCAAATCTCGCTGCACCGCCAGCCCTTGGAGTTGACTTAACAAGGGCATTCTGAGTGCTGAATTTGGCCAATGGACAAGCAAGTCGCCAGATTTTTCTGCCAATTCATGCAAGACCGATTGATTGTTTTGAAGCACCGCATGTCGGGTGGCATGTTCAGATTGCAACAACAAGGCTTGACGCTTTAATGCGCCAACGTCTTGCGCTAACTCACTGCGCTTGTTTTCTTGACCGACGTAAGCGCCTGTCAAAGTCAACAGATTGGCAGCCGCAATGACGCACATGGCGGCCAATCCCGTCAAGACCATGCACGCACAAGCCCTGGTCCAAAGCGACTCAAAGAAAATACCATTGCGCCACTGCAAAGCCAAGGCGGGAAACCACTTCAAAAAATTGACCCGAAGCGGCGCCAAAAGAGCTTCAACGAAAACGAGTTCACGCATGGTCATTGACCCAATACAGGCATGGGCAAGGTATCAGATTCAAGTCGCCCCTCTAATTTGAATGCGACAAACTGATGGTTTGGCATCCCAGCGGTCACGGGTTTGTTTTGAATTTGCACCACCCTGGGCACGGTTTGCCATCGCGGGAATTGAGACACCTCTTGCAACAGACCCTGTAGCACCAGCGGCTCTAGCGAAACACCCTCCCATTCAAAATTGCCTTCTTGCCATCGCAACCTTTGTAATTTCACAGGCGATGATCGGCCCTGATATGTTTTGGCAAACAAAAGGGCTTGAACTTCAGCCAAATCATTTCGCATCGTCTGATGTTTTTCCAATGCAGCAACTCGCAACTTCTCCTGCTCGATACTGAAAACCAAACCCGCTGCTTGTGATGGGCTGACAGAGGGCATGAGAAGTTGTTGTTGCCATTCTGTTTTTTGAATTTTCAAGGCACTGATTTTTTCACTGGCGCCTTGCTCTTGGAAAGCCACCCACAGCAAGCTCATCAGCATGCCCAGTGCGATGGCAATGCCCCCCTCCAACCTGATGTGGCGAGGCAATCTTGAAGAGCGAAGGACGTTTAACATATTGAAATATCATCCATGGCAAATTCAAATTCTCGCCTCAGCAGGACGCTGCGATTGGCTTGAAATGACATCGATGTTCAAGCCCATGCTGCTGAAAAGTAAAACCGAACGCCGAACCAGATCCGACTGGCACACCAACACTTCTGCCATCAGCTGATTGTTGTCGGCGATGCGCACCGCATAGTCCATGGCCAGTTGAGACACGGGGCATTGCAATCTGAAACTGGCTTCCAGCCAGCATTCGGCTTCAATGTCTTGGGCACCCCATACCGCCAAACATGGCATGTGAAATGTATTGAACCCTTCATCTGGCAAGTACAGGCTCGTGTGAATACCTGTTAGTTTCATTCGCGACGTTACGCTCATTTCACGCCAAGCCCTGCATCGCGGCGACATTGAAACACCCATCAATTCAGCCAATTCCTCGCCTTTTTGATCACTTTGCCATTCCGCCTCAGACGCCTTCACCCGCCAAGCCATGACCGAAGATGCTTCAGGCGATTGCCAGACAGCCAACTCCAGCTTGGGCTTTAAAAATAGCTTTTTCAATGGCCGATGCCATGACTTCTTCAAGGTACTCAAGGGTGAACTTTCGCAAGGGGCCAATGAAGTCCTTATTGAACGCCTCCTCTTGCATTGAAAAGACTACAATTCCTGACAATCCAGTTGCTTTGCGCAACCTACAAATTCCGCCATTTGTTCAGCAGTTTTTATAATGCGGTCAGCGGTTTTTCCCCTTCAT
>JBIKOZ010000286.1:0-2955 GCA_044357745.1 Limnohabitans sp.
AATTGAGCCCAAGGTGCGGCCGGTCAGTCCCGTGCCAATGTGGTCGGATTTTTCTGCCCATCGACCTGAACGCGTGAGGCGGTCTTTGATGCCCACCTTGTGCGCCAACATGAGCATGAAGGTGATGGCAGACACTGCCACTGGGCGACGAACACCATCAGGGGCGATGGTCAGAAAAATACCTGCCTTTTGGCATGTGGGCACATCGATGGTGTCGTAACCCACACCAAAACGAGCAATCAACTTCAAGCGAGGCTTGTCTGGCCCTATGCTTTGCGGATTGAACCTAACCATCATGGCGCAAATAGCATCGTAACGAGCGGCATGTTCGGGCCGAATGACGGGCGTCTCTTCCATGTACTCCCAAACCAAACCCGGTTGATTGAGCCATTCAAACACCTCTTGCCCAAAGATGGGCTTGCCCTGACTGGTTAAGACATCGTGCGTGATGCCAACACGAAAAACACCCGACTCAAAATCATTCATCATTGCTCCTTGTCATTTGGACGTGGATAAGGGCTAGACCACACTATCGCGCTGATTGAACCCAAACAACTCCTCGAAAACCCGTATAGCGGAGCCTTGCATCAACTTCATAATGCATGTCATCAGAGTTTTGTCCGTATTTCCTTTATCCAAACTTTTAGGAGCCACCGAATGAAATTAAGCAAACTAGTCATAGGCATGTGCTTGGCCACAGGCCTGATCACCACCGCCAATGCGCAAATTGTGATGCGAAATGCCATTTCGGTGGCGCAAAACTCTCATGCAGGAGAGGCCGTCGACACTCTGGCCAGAGAAGTTGAAAAGCGAACCAATGGCCGCATTGTGATCAAGAACTTTTACTCGGGCTCTTTGGGCGGCGAGCGCGAAGTGATGGAGTCAGTGCAATTGGGCACGCAAGAGCTGGGTCACAACTCGACAGGCCCGGTGCCCAACTTTGTTCCTGAAACCCGAATCTTGGACGTGCCTTTCTTGTTTCGCGACAAGGCGCATGCACGTGCTGTGCTAGATGGCCCCATTGGCCAAGAATTGCTGGCTAAATTTGAAGCCAAAGGTTTCAAGGCTTTGGCATGGACTGAAAACGGCGTTCGTCATATGACCAACAACAAGCGTCCGATCAATGAGCCGGGCGACTTGAAAGGTCTGAAAATGCGGACCATGGAAAACCCCGTTCACGTAGCCGCCTACAAAGGCCTGGGCATTGTGACCACGCCCATGGCTTTTCCCGAGGTCTTTACGGCATTGCAACAAGGCACAGTTGATGGTCAGGAAAATCCTCTTTCCGTGATCATGGCTGCCAACTTTGACCAGGTGCAAAAGCACATGACGCTGACTGGACACGTCTATTCGCCATCTGTGTTCCTCATGAACAAAGGTGTTTGGGACAAGCTCAGTGCAGGCGATAAACAGATCTTCCTTGATGCAGCCAAAGAAGGCGCAAAAGCCAACCGTGCACGCGTAGACAAAGACGATGCCAATGGCGTAGCCGAGTTGCGTAAAAAAGGCATGAACGTGATCGAGAATGTGGACAAAGCCAAATTTGTTGCCACGCTTGCACCCATCAATGCCGAATTTGAAAGGCAGTTTGGCAAAGCCAATCTCGACCGCATTCGCAATTACAAATAAGCATTGATGCTTTGCTGACGCCCGACGGTTCTCTCTGTTGGGCGTTTTTGTTTTGAGAATTTGGTAAACCCATGAAACAACTATTTTTGCGGTTTGAGCACTGGACCACGACGATTGCCATGGTTTTGGCCTGCATCATGATGGCGCTATCATCGATCTTTGCCATTCACCAAATTTTCACCCGCTTTGTGATTGAATCGCCAGCCGAATGGACCGAAGTGCTCATTCGGTTTTCTTTAATATGGATGGTCTTTTTGGGCATTCCCACAGCCTTTCGGCAAGGAGCCATGGTCAGCGTTGACTTGCTCTACAGAATGTCGGGCCAGCGAGGTCGGCGAGTACTAGACACCGTGGTTTCAGCAGCTGCCTTGTTGCTGTGCGGTGTTATTTTCTGGTGGGGACTTGACTACACCAATCGCGGCAGTGTGCAGTCCATGATTGGACTTGAAGGTGTTTCCATGTTTTGGGCCTATTTGGCGCTGCCCGTGGGGGCTGTTTTCAGCATGATCAGCATTGTGGGCAATTGGTTAGACCCACAGCGGCTTGAAATGGAGACTGCGCAATGAGCTTGGCCATGCTGATCACGATGCTGGTGTGCTTCGCACTCAGCATCTCTATTGCTGTCTCCATTGGTTTGTCTGCCATTCTGGGTATTCAAATTGCCAATGCCAACATGCTCATTTCCGTGAAGGAAATGTTCAATTCAATCAACAAGTTTCCGCTGGCCGCTATTCCCTTTTTCATTTTGGCGGGCAACCTCATGGAAACGGGTGGCATTTCCAAAAGGCTTGTCGAATTTTCTAAAAGCATTGTGGGTGGCATCCAAGGTGGACTGCCCATGACCTGCGTCATGACGTGCATGATTTTTGCAGCCGTCTCAGGCTCGTCGGTGGCCACCACCTTTGCCATCGGTGCTGTCCTCATTCCGGCCCTGATCAAGCACGGCTACCCGCGCCCCTGGGCAACTGCCTTGCAAGCCACTGCCGCAGAACTGGGTGTGATTATTCCGCCATCGATTCCCATGATTCTTTTTGGTGTCGCTGCTGAAGTCTCTATTGGTGAGCTCTTCATTGCCGGTGTAGGTCCTGGCTTGTTAATTGGTGTTGCACTCATGTTTTTTGTTTGGGCCTATTCCAAATACATGGGCTGGGGCAAAAACGACGGCGATGGCCGCCTGAGCTTTGGCAAAGCCACTTACCAAGCTGGCTGGGCCTTGCTCATGCCATTCATTGTGCTGGGCGGTATTTATGGTGGCGTTTTCACGCCCACTGAAGCAGCTGCTGTAGCGGTGCTTTACTCGTTCATCGTTGGCACTCTGATTTATCG
>JBIKOZ010000287.1:0-2947 GCA_044357745.1 Limnohabitans sp.
AGTTCGCTGACAATTTGTTTCTCGGATTCTGTCAAAGCCTTGGCCAAAGGGGCAAATTTAGCCTGTAATTCTTTGTCGGCTGTTTGAGCCGCCAGCTCTTGGGCCCAGAACATTGAAAGATAAAACTGGCTGCCTCGGTTATCGAGCTCACCCGTTTTGGCGGAGGGGTTCTTGTTGTTGTCTAACAAAGAGCCGGTTGCCGCATCCAATGTCTTGGCCAAAATTTTGGCTTTCTCATTGTTGGTCTTAATGCCAAGGTCCTCCAGTGAAACGGCCAGTGCCAAGAATTCACCCAGAGAATCCCAACGCAAATGGTTTTCTTCCACCAGTTGCTTCACGTGCTTGGGTGCTGAACCGCCAGCGCCAGTTTCGTACATGCCGCCACCCGCCATCAGGGGCACGATAGAGAGCATCTTGGCACTGGTCCCCAATTCCATGATGGGGAACAAGTCCGTGAGGTAGTCGCGCAAAATGTTGCCGGTGGCACTGATGGTGTCCAAGCCGCGAACGACGCGCTCGAGGGTGTAACGCATGGCGCGAACCTGACTCATGATTTGGATGTCTAAACCAATGGTGTCGTGCTCGTGCAAATACATTTTTACTTTGCGGATCAGTTGTGCTTCGTGAGGGCGGTAAGCGTCCAACCAGAAAACCACAGGCATGCCAGAGTTGCGCGCGCGGTTGACTGCCAATTTGACCCAGTCACGAATTGCAGCGTCTTTAACTTGGCACATGCGCCAGATATCGCCAGCTTCTACGTTTTGGCTGAGCAACACCTCACCAGTTTCGAGGTCAGTGATGTTGGCGATGCCGTCTTCTGTAATTTCAAAGGTCTTGTCGTGTGATCCGTATTCTTCGGCTTGTTGTGCCATCAAGCCAACGTTAGGGACTGTGCCCATGGTGGTGGGATCAAAAGCGCCGTGCCACTTACAGAAGTTGATGATCTCTTGGTAGATGCGTGCAAAAGTCGATTCAGGCATCACTGCCTTGACATCTTTCAAGCGGCCATCTGCACCCCACATTTTACCGCCGCTGCGAATCATCGCTGGCATAGAAGCATCCACGATCACGTCGTTGGGTGAGTGAAAATTGGTAATGCCCTTGGCAGAGTCGACCATGGCCAACTCGGGACGATGTTCATGGCAGGCATGCAAATCGCGCATGATTTCTTCGCGCTTTGATTCGGGCAAAGTGGCAATCTTGTTGTAGAGGTCAACCATGCCGTTGTTCACGTTGACACCCAGATTGCTCATCACGACTTTGTGCTTTTCGAAGGCATCTTTGTAGAAAATTTTGACACAGTGACCAAACACGATGGGGTGTGACACCTTCATCATGGTGGCTTTGACGTGCAATGAGAACATCACGCCTGTTTTGTGAGCGTCTTCGATTTCTTTTTCGTAGAATTCTTCCATCGCTTTCTTGCTCATGAACATGCTGTCAACGACTTCACGCTCTAACAAAGAAACCTTGGGCTTGAGCACCGTGGCTTTGCCGCTCTTGGTGATGAGTTCCATTTTCACATCGCGCGCTCGCTCCACAGTGATTGACTTTTCACCATGGTAGAAATCGCCGTGGTGCATGTGGGATACATGGGAACGAGAGGCTTGGCTCCACTCCGCCATGCTGTGAGGATTTTTACGCGCAAATTCTTTCACGGCACGCGGGGCTCGACGGTCTGAGTTGCCCTCCCGCAAAACAGGGTTGACAGCAGAGCCTGTGCATTTGGAGTAGCGCGCTTTGATGTCTTTTTCTGCGTCGTTCTTTGGGTTATCGGGATACTCAGGCAGTGCATAGCCCTTGGCTTGCAGCTCTTTGATCGCAATGACCAACTGGCCGACCGAGGCGCTGATGTTGGGCAATTTGATGATGTTGGCTTCTGGCTTGAGCGTTAACTTGCCCAGAGCGGCCAGATTGTTGGGCATGCGCTGAGCTTCGGGCAGCAGGTCAGAGAACTCACCCAGAATGCGCGCTGCGAGAGAAATGTCGCTTGATTCAATTTCAATACCAGCGGGTGCCGCAAACGTTCGAATCACAGGCAAGAAAGCTGCTGTGGCCAACAGGGGCGCTTCGTCGGTCAGGGTGTAAATGATTTTGGATTTTTGGTTCGCCATTTTCTTCCTCGTTTTTTTAGGTCTCTCTGCAACCCAGTATTAGATCTTAAAAGCAGTGCCTGACAGCCTGCTGAAGCGCCTTATTCAATAAAAAATGAGACCCATTTCCGTATTGTGAAATAATTTGGCCTTGGCTTGCCTTCAGTTTTTCTCATGAATTTGATGGGGGGTTGACTTGCATCAATGCTTTCAACTTCGCTGGCCATGAAGAGGTTTCTATTTTCTAATGACGCCTTTTGACTTGGGTCTCAAACTTATATTTGCTGCCTGAAAGCTTTGGGGGAGAGGCCAGCGTCACGTGTAAAAACTCTCGAGAAATAAGCGGGGTCGGTATAACCAAGCGTGTAAGCAATGTTGGAAATGCTCAGACTGGTGTAGGCCAAGTTTCTGCGAGCTTCCCGCATCAGCCTGGCTTCAATCAGTCTTAGTGCTGAATTTCCAGTGGCGGTGCGCGAGAGCCTGCTGAGATGTGTGGGTGAGATCGAAAGCGCTTTGGCGTAATCGATCACCCGCCAGTGCGCCAAATAATGTGCTTCTATCAGGTCTTTAAAGCGTTGAATCAGCTCAGGATCGGCTTGTTTCCGAATTTGAACGCGTTGAGTTTCAAGATGACGGGATACCCAGCCTAGAAGAACAGCACTCAATCCGCGCAAAACCAAAGCGCGTGATTTTTCCTGCGAAGAAAATTCTCGCCAAATTTGGCGCACGGTTTGATGGATGAATTTGTCTGCATTGAGAACGCTGGCTTGTCCAAGTTCTTGCCTCACGTTGCCAACGCGGACAAACAGTTCGTCCATCAATTCATCCGCAAATGTGGTCACCCATCCTTGGGT
>JBIKOZ010000288.1:0-2939 GCA_044357745.1 Limnohabitans sp.
TGGGCCCGCTTAGATGGCTCTCTAGTTAAATTCAAATCAACCATGACCGTACTTCAATCATTTCAACTGAACGGCAAGCTTGCTCTCATTACAGGCTCTTCTGCGGGCATTGGATTCGCCCTTGCCCGCGCTCTGGGCGAAGCAGGTGCGCATGTCATCCTCAACGGGCGCAGTGCCGACAAAGTTGCAGCGGCGGCGGCCACACTTCATGCCGAAGGCTTGAAAGTCAGCCAATCTGTTTTTGATGTCACCCATGCCCAAGATGTGGCGGCCGCTGTCCAGCAAATTGAAATCGATGTGGGTGCACTGGATATTTTGATCAACAACGCCGGTCTGCAAATTCGAGGTCCTTTGCATGAATACAAGGACGAAGATTGGCATACCCTCATGCGCACCAACCTCGACAGCGTTTACTTTGTGGGTAAAACTGTGGCGCAAAAAATGATTCCCCGGGGCCGCGGCAAAATCATCAATATCTGCTCAGTTCAAAGTGAACTTGGGCGATCTGGTATTGCCCCTTACACAGCCAGCAAGGGTGCTGTCAAAATGCTCACCAAGGGCATGGCCATCGATTGGGGCCAATTTGGTATCAACGCCAATGGCATCGGACCCGGCTATTTCAAAACCGAGCTCAACCAAAATTTGGTTGACGATCCTCAGTTTTCAGCCTGGTTGGTGGGTCGAACCCCCAGCAGACGCTGGGGCGATGTGGAAGACTTAGGCGGTGCAGCCGTCTTTTTGGCAAGCGATGCCTCCAAATTTGTCAACGGCCACATCCTTTATGTCGATGGCGGTGTCACCGCTACACTCTAACTATTGCAACTCTAGGTTAATTTCATGCGCGCGCTCATTTGCCACTCTGCCAAAGACTTGAGAATTGAAACCACCGAGCTACCTCCCATGGGCCCCGATCAGGTGCGGGTGAATGTTGCCTTTGGCGGCATTTGCGGTTCTGATTTGCATTACTACCAACATGGGGGATTTGGTGCCGTTCGCATTAAGCAACCCATGGCGCTGGGTCATGAAATCTCCGGTGTGGTCAGCGCCTTGGGCGCCAACGTCAAAAATTTGGCCTTGGGACAACGCATTGCCATCTCGCCCTCTCGTCCCTGTGGCACCTGCCGATTCTGTCAACTCGGGCAACACAACCATTGTTTGAACATGCGCTTCTTCGGCAGCGCCATGCCCTTCCCCCACATTCAGGGTGCGTTTGCCGAGCAACTCATCATTGAAGCCTATCAAGCCCACCCTATTGGGCAGCACCTGAGCCTTTCAGAGGCCGCCTTGGCAGAGCCGCTGTCGGTGGGTTTGCATGCCATTCAACGCGCTGGTGGTGTGCTGGGCAAGCAGGTTTTTGTCACGGGTTGCGGCCCCATTGGATCACTCCTCATTGGCGCCTTGCGCAGAGCCGGCGCAGCCCGCATTGTGGCGGCCGACATTGCAGACCTGCCATTGAAGTGCGCCAAAGAAATGGGTGCCGATGAAACCATCAATCTCAAAACACAAGCCGAGTTACTCGACAAATACAAAATCGACAAAGGCCAGTTCGAAGCCGTATTTGAAGCATCAGGCAGCGAGCCCGCTTTGCGTGCGGGCCTCGATGTCATCATGCCGCGCGGCGTCTTGGTCACAGTGGGCATGGGGGGCGACATGAGTTTGCCCATGACACAGCTGGTTGCCAAAGAAGTGGACATGCGCGGCACCTTCCGCTTTCACGCAGAATTTGCCACAGCGGTTCAGTTTTTAAATGAAGGCTTGATCAATGGCAAGCCTGTCATCACAAGCATCTTGCCCATGGACAAAGCAGTGGAAGCCTTTGAATTGGCTTGCGATAAGTCGCAATCGTTGAAAGTTCAAATCGAATTTGAAGCCGCTTGATGACAAGTCAAGTTGACCATTTGGTGGTTGCTGCGCACAGCTTGCAACAAGGCGTTGAATGGTGCGAGGCCATTCTGGGCATGAAACCGGCCGCAGGCGGTGAACATGAAAAGTACGGCACGCACAATCGACTTTTTAAAATTGCCACGCCGACCTATTCAATGGCTTACCTGGAAATTATCGCCATCAATCCACAGGCTGTGATTGAGAAAAAACCGCCACCCACACGATGGTTTGATTTAGACAACAAACAACTTCAGGCCGAGTTGGTCAAGTCACCTCGCCTGATTCACTTTGTGGTCAATACAGACAATGTCCAAGACGCACGTCACGCATGGAAAGCCCAAGGCATCGATCGTGGCCCTGTCATACATGCCAGTCGTCAAACGCCCAAGGGCATGCTTCAATGGCAAATTACGGTTCGACCCGACGGTGATAGGCTATTTAATGGCACCCTGCCCACCCTCATTCAATGGGGCAAGCCCGAAGAAGCAGAGCCCATGCGACTCCATCCGCGCAATCACTTACCGCGCTCTGGCGTGTCCCTAAAATCTTTGGCCGTCTCACATCCAAGCGCTGGCAAAATTCAAGTCGCCTATGACGCCATTTCCTTAGGCCACATTGAAGTCAGTGAAGGCCCTCCCAACATCTTGGCCACGCTGCAAACACCCAAAGGCCTGGTCACTCTGCAAAGTTTAGGCATCTAAAAATGAACGCTTCGCTTCAATCCGCATCAGAGAGCGCGGTTAACGATCATTCGCCCATCGATGTCTTGATTGTGGGTGCTGGTTTGTCTGGCATTGGTGCCGCCAAACATTTGCAAATGCACAGCCCGCAAACCAGTTGGTGCATCTTGGAATCAAGAGACGCTATTGGTGGCACATGGGACTTGTTTCGATATCCAGGAATTCGTTCAGACTCTGACATGTACACCTTGGGCTACTCCTTCAAACCTTGGGTGGATCACAAGTCGATTGCCGATGGCAGCAGTATTCGGCAGTACATTCAAAAGACGGCTGACGAAAATGGCAGCACGCCGCACATCCGGCATGGCCACTCGG
>JBIKOZ010000290.1:0-2915 GCA_044357745.1 Limnohabitans sp.
TATCAGTTTGATGGCGATACCTCCACCTTCATTGTGGAAACACCAGAGTCTGTTTGGCAAGCAGCTGGCTTTGAGGACATGACGCAAGAAGAATCGATTGCCTTTTGCGAAAAGTTGTTTGCCCCCTATTTGGAGGGTCATCCCCTCATGACCAATGCCAAGCATCTGCGAGGCTCTGCCCATTGGATCAAGTTTCCGCGGGTCATTTGCAATCAGTGGGTGCATTGGGACACTTCCGCCGATGGTCGTGAAGTGCCTTATGTGCTGATGGGCGATGCCGCTCACACCGCGCACTTCTCGATTGGCTCGGGCACCAAGCTGGCGCTTGAAGATGCCATTGAATTGGCAGACACATTTGAGCGTGTGGGGCACGATGTGGCTGGTATGAATTCAAAATGCTGCGCGTAACTCAACAGAGTGGTTTGAAAATGTGGCGCGCTATGTGAACTTGCCGCCACAACAGTTTGCCTACTCTTTGCTCACACGCAGCCAACGCATCTCGCACGAAAACTTGCGTCTGCGCGACGCACAGTTTGTATCGGCTTACGAGAAATTCATGGCTTCGTTGGCGGGCATGGATGAAACAGCCCAAGGCAAATCAACACCGCCTATGTTTTTACCATTGCAAGCACGCGGCATCACACTTAAAAACAGAGTGATGGTCTCGCCCATGGCCACTTACTCTGCAGAGGATGGTGTGCCAGGCGATTTTCATTTGATGCATTACGGCGCAAGGGCCATGGGCGGTGCTGCCATTGTGTTCACTGAAATGACCTGTGTCTCTCCTGAAGGTCGCATTACCCCCGGCTGCCCCGGCTTGTGGAATGACGCCCAGCAAAGTGCGTGGACGCGCATTGTGAGTTTGGTGCATCAGCAATCTGATGCCAAGATCGCCTTGCAGTTGGGTCATGCGGGTAGAAAAGGCTCAACCCGAAGGGCGTGGGATGGCATGGACATGCCTTTGAGCGATATGGCGAGCGATGTTGCGCGCGATGGCAGCAACTGGCCCCTGATGGCGCCATCGGCCTTGCCTTACATGGAGGGTGTGAGCCAAGTGCCTCACGTCATGACGCGTGCCGACATGGACGCTGTGTTGACCGAATTTGTATCGGCGGCCCAGCGCGGTGCCCAAGCAGGATTTGATTGGCTGGAGCTGCACTGCGCACACGGCTATTTGTTGTCAGGTTTTATTTCACCTTTGACCAATCAGCGTCAGGATGAGTTTGGGGGTTCCTTGGAAAACAGATTAAGGTACCCCTTGGAAGTATTCAAAGCCTTGCGAAAAGTGTGGCCACAAGACAAGCCCATGTCGGTGCGCATTTCGGCGCACGATTGGGTGGAAGGCGGCATCACGCCAGACGATGCCATTGAAATTGCCAAGCAATTTAAAGCTGCAGGTGTCGACTTCGTCGACTGCTCCTCTGGCCAAGTCGATAAGCGAGAGAAGCCAGTTTATGGTCGCATGTTTCAAACGCCTTTTGCCGATCGCATTCGCAATGAAGCGGGTGTCAGAACCATTGCAGTGGGCGCCATCTCAGAAGCCGATCATGTGAACAGCATCATTGCTGCCGGTCGTGCTGATTTGTGTGCGGTAGCGCGGCCACACTTGGCCAATCCGTCGTGGACCCTGCAAGAAGCGGCGCGCATTGGCTATTTAGATTTGAACTGGCACAAAGCCTACGTGTCGGGCAAGCGCCAAATGGAAACCAACTTCGAACGTGCAGCATCGATGGCTACGATGGCCGCCTCTCCCGCCGCGGCCAAGGGTGAAAATTGATGCGGCATGTTTGGATCACAGGTGCGGGTCGCGGCATTGGGGCGGCCATCGCGTTGGCTTTTGCTCGCGAAGGCGCTGCACTCAGTTTGTCAGGCCGAAATCTGGCCACTTTGAATTTGCAACACCAGATTTTGGAACATGCATGTCCCGGTGTGAAAGTACATCTGAGTGTGATGGACTTGGTCGATGCAGAATCTGTCACGGCAGCTTACCAAGCGAACCATCATGCGCTCGGACCGGTAGATGTTCTGATTAACAACGCGGGCCAGGCGCTGAGCCAACCCTTTGCCAAAACCGACTTGACGCTGTGGCATCAGATGCTGAACGTCAACTTAACGGGAACTTATCTTTGTATTCAAGCCGCTTTGCCTGATTTGCTCAGTGCGGGTGCGCAAGGCAAAGCCGCGCGCATTGTCAACATTGCCAGTACCGCAGGATTGAAAGGCTATGCCTATGTGTCGGCCTATGCGGCAGCGAAGCACGGCGTGATTGGATTGACGAGAAGTTTGGCGCTTGAGTTGGCGCGAAAAGGCGTGACCGTCAATGCCGTCTGCCCGGGTTTTACCGAGACCGACATTGTGCGTGAATCGATTGCCAATATTGTGGCCAAAACAGGCCAGACCGAAGCGCAAGCACGTGAAGCCTTGGTGGCACACAACCCGCAGAAGAGAATGATTCAACCTGAAGAAGTTGCCCAAAGTGTTATGTGGTTGTGCAGTGAGGCCGCTGTATCCGTGAATGGTCAATCAATTGCCATCGATGGTGGGGAGTCAATGTGATGAGCTCAGTTCTGACAGTGCAAGTCAATGCCGATCATGAATTCAGGGCCCATGCCGATCAGCATGCGTCATTGCGATTGTGGTTGCGCTTGCTGTCTTGTACCAACCGCGTAGAGGACAAGATCAGGCAAAACCTGCGGGAGTCTTTTGACATCACCCTGCCACGGTTCGATTTAATGGCGCAATTAGAGCGGCATCCCAATGGCTTGACCATGGGCGAGTTGTCGCGCCGCATGATGGTGACGGGAGGCAACATCACCACCATCGTCGACCAACTGGAAAAAGAAAAATTGGTCGCACGCGCAGTGGGGCTGCATGACCGCCGCTCTTATACCGTCAAGCTCACGAAGGCGGGGCGC
>JBIKOZ010000291.1:0-2902 GCA_044357745.1 Limnohabitans sp.
GACATCATGCTGATACTGGCCAACGCCAATGGACTTTGGATCTATTTTGACCAGTTCGGCCAAAGGATCTTGCAAGCGACGCGCAATGCTAGCGGCACCGCGCAAACTCACGTCGACGTCGGGCATGTCTTGGCTGGCAAATTCACTGGCGGAATACACCGATGCCCCCGCCTCGCTGACCACCACTTTTTGAATTTCAGGCGTGTCGACAGTCTTCAAAAGTTGGATCAAGTCAGCAGCCAGTTTGTCAGTTTCTCGGCTGGCCGTTCCATTACCGATGGCAATCAAATTAACACCATGCTTTTGGCAGCACTTGTGCAAGGTGTGCAAAGCACCGTCCCAATCTTTTCGCGGTTCATGAGGGTAAACTGTAGCGGTTTCGACCAACTTGCCAGTCGTATCCACCACAGCCACTTTCACACCGGTTCGAATGCCTGGGTCAAGGCCCAACACCACACGTGGGCCTGCAGGCGCGGCCAACAACAAGTCGCGCAGATTGTCGGCAAACACTTTGATGGCCACTTTCTCGGCCTCCTCGCGCAGGCGTGCAAACAAATCTCGTTCTAGCGACAAACTGAGTTTGACACGCCAAGTCCACAAAATGGTTTTTCGGATCAAATCATCTGAAGCTCTGTCACGGTGTGACCAATCTAGGTGAATGGCAATGCGCCCCTCAGCCAAAGCACTGGCAGCATGCGCTGCCGCATTGGCTGAGAGCGGCGCAGGTGTGGCTGCTGCCGCGACGGGTTCAGGCAAGGACAACTTGGCGTCCAAGAACGCTAAAGCACGCCCACGGAACACTGCCAAAGCACGGTGCGAAGGCACGCGACCGATGGGCTCGCTATAGTCAAAATAGTCTCTGAATTTGGCCACGTCAGGCTGGGCTTCATCTTTACCTGAAGACAATTGGCTGGTGAAAAAGCCTTCTTTCCACAGCCATTCGCGCAGTGTTTGAATGAGAGAGGCATCTTCAGCCCAACGCTCTGACAAGATATCGCGGACACCGTCTAAGACAGCACCCACCGTCGAGAAATCCGCGCCCTCAATGGCATCCGACGGTTTTAAATAAGCTTGCGCTTCGTCTTGTGGATTCAAGGCAGGATTGGCCCAAAGTGCATCTGCCAATGGTTCAATGCCCGCTTCTTTGGCAATCATGCCCTTGGTTCTGCGTTTGGGCTTGAAGGGCAAATACAAGTCCTCCAAGTCTTGCTTGGTGGTCGCCTGTTCAATGGCCATTTGAAGCTCTGGCGATAATTTACCCTGGTCACCAATGCTTTTGAGGATGGTTGTGCGGCGCTCTTCCATCTCTCGCAAATAGCCAAGACGGTATTCCAACTCACGCAATTGAATGTCGTCCAATCCGCCTGTCACTTCTTTGCGATAACGTGCAATGAAAGGTACGGTGGCACCGCCATCCAACAAATTCACGGCCGCCTGAACTTGCTCAAGACGAATTTTTATTTCAACGGCCAACTGGCCTGATATTTTCTGCATCTCGAAGGCTATTTTTCTATGATTGGAAAGATTCAAACCGACGAGTTTGCCACACTTGAGCAGGGATTAATTGGTGCGCAGTTCAGCTTTTAATTTTTCGCCAATATCAGGCCGTGCTGCAAAGGGATTGGGTGGATTTTGTTGTTGAACAATGGCATCCATGCGAGTTTGAACATTACCCAATGCGTGTGGATGACTGTAGATGTAAAACTGATCTGCCGCGATCGCTTCAAAGACCATGCGGGCTGTATCTGCGGCGGATACCTTGCCACTGTTGACCGCTTTGTCGCTCATGGCTTGACCAATCAATTGGCTCTTTGTGGCTTTTTGATGGGGTAAATTTGCAGGACGATTGCGGTGACTTTGACTGATGCCAGTGGGCACAAAGTACGGACACAACACACTGGCGCTTACCTGATCCGTGACCAATTTTAAGTCTTGGTACAAGGTTTCGGTCAGAGCCACCACAGCATGTTTGCTGACGTTGTAAACGCCCATATTGGGTGCGGTTAACAAACCTGCCATGCTGGCGGTGTTCACAATATGGCCTTGATAGGTCGGGTCCTTTTTGGCTGCAGCCAGCATCATGGGTGTGAACAAACGAACGCCATGAACCACACCCCAAACGTTGACCCCTAAGACCCATTGCCAATCGGCAACTGTGTTTTCCCAGACCAAGCCACCAGAGCCGACCCCCGCATTGTTAAAAACAAAATGGGGTGCGCCAAAATGGGATTCCACATTCTTGGCCAAGGCTTCCATTTGGGAAGCATTGGACACGTCAATTTTCTGGGCCAGAACTTTGATGCCCGTGGCTTTCAGCTCGGCTTCTGCATTGTCGAGCGCATCCTGTTGAACATCGACCAACACCACGTTCATTTTGTAGCGGGCTGCAATGCGTGCACATTCCAAGCCGAAACCTGAAGCACCGCCGGTCAGAACGGCGGTTTTATTTTCGAAGTGTTGAATCATGGCGTTACCTTTTTCAATACGAAACCATTGCGAGGAAAATGAACATGGACAGCGCCTGCACGCGAATCATGACGTTGCAAAATCAGTCGTGTTTTGGTGGCGGCAACCAAGGTGCCTGTGGTGGGCTCTAAACCAAAGTTGTCAGCGGTGATGACGACCTCGGATCCCAATTCAATGCCATGCTCGTCAATGAAAGGCAGTGTGCTCACATCCAGGGGTGTTGCATGTTGGGCCACCTGGATGGCTTCCTCAGACGTCATGGGTGTTGATGAATGATGGCCAAAGGCCTTCATGCGCGTCATCCAGTCTTTGAGCAAGGGCGTTGCATCCAAAATGCCCGCCAAACTAGGTGTGCGCTCTAGCGTAAACCAGAGTGGGTGATATGCAGAAAAGTCAGCAATGCTGGGCTTGTCCCCCATGAGGTAATCATGTTCAG
>JBIKOZ010000292.1:0-2891 GCA_044357745.1 Limnohabitans sp.
AGACTTCACGGGCGATCAACTCTTCTTTAATCTGCGCCAAAATTTCAGGTGTGACGGGACGACCAGAGCGCTCTACTTGTTGCTTCAAGGCTTCAACACGTGAGCTGGGTACGGGTTTGCCGTTGACGATGGCCAGATTTTGCGACCAAGCGGAAAAACTCAATGCGGCCAACAAACTCAAGGCCAGTTTAGAAAATTTCATCAGATTCCTCAAATTTCAAGTAAATGGAAAGATTATCGAAATTCAATGGCCAGGGCATGCAGTCCATGGTCCAGGAATTCTTGGAGCGAATCATACACAAGCCTGTGGCGCTGGACTCTGGACAGGCCTTCAAATTTGTCAGAAGCAATTCGAACGCGAAAGTGGCTGTTCATGCCAGATTCACTGGCGCCAGCGTGCCCCGCATGATGAGCGCTTTCGTCCAGAACCTCTAAAAATCCAGGGTCAAATCGCTCTTGGAGAACCTCTTGGATCAGAGGCTGCCATGGGCTGTGGGGGGGGAGTGCGTCTAAATTGAGCATCATTAGCAGGCTTATTCTTTGTTCTCTAGCGTGGGCGGACCGTCTTTCTGTATGGCATTTTTGGCAATGTAGATGCCAGTCCCCACAATGAAGCTGAGCGGGAAAATGTAGCCCCAAATCTTAAAATCAACCCATTCCTCTGTGCTGTAGTAGCTTGCAACATACGCATTGATGCTGGCCATGAAGATGCAATAGAGTATCCAAGAAATGCTCAAAGACTGCCATTTACTGTCCTCCAGTTCGACCTGACCTCCCAGCATGGACTTGAGAAAGTTTTTCTTGAATATAAATTGCGAAATCAGCAGGCCAAGCGCCATGCATGAATACAGCAAGGTGGGCTTGAATTTGATGAAACGGTCATCCTGTAAAAACAAGGTCAAACTTCCAAAAATCAAAATCAAGACCAAACTGGCTTTTTGCAGGGTGGCCAGTTTGCCATCGATTTTATACATCCAGAGGCTTTGAACCACAGTGGCCGCCATCAATACAGCGGTCGCTTCGTAAATAGTTGTGAACTTATAGGCTGCAAAAAATAACAGGATAGGAAACAGGTCCAAAATAATTTTCATGTCATGGCTTTTTAAATAGAAGTGAGGCCGAATTCATGCAATATCTCAAGCCAGTGGGTTCGGGGCCGTCTTCGAACACATGTCCAAGGTGCGCGCCACATTGTGCGCAAACACTTTCTACACGCATCATGCCGTGACTTCGGTCTACTTTTTGAAGCACTGCATTTTGATCGGCTGATTGATAAAAAGAAGGCCAGCCGCAGCCTGCATCAAATTTGGTGCTTGAATCAAACAACTTGGCATCGCAACAGATGCAGTGATACTGGCCAGGCTCCCAATGCGTTTCGTACTTGCCAGTGAATGGGCGCTCAGTGGCTGCTTTGCGTGTGACTTCGAAGGCCAAGGGTTCCGCATTTCTAGCGCGAAGCCATTCACGCCATGCATCGTCGGTTTGGGGAAGAGGTTTTGAATTCATGTGATTATGAAGAGCAGCTTATTTCAATGTGAGCGGCCCAAGCGGGCGGAAGATTGGCGTAGTGATCAAATTCAGATTGTTCATCAAAGGGTGACTTTAACAACTTGAAAAGTGTTTCAACCTCAGAATGATCACCTATTTTCGATTTTTGAATGGCAGCTTCTGCCAAATGGTTGCGCAAAACATATTTCGGATTCACACGCAGCATTTTTTGTTGGCTGAGGAAGGGGTCCATATTGGCCAATCGTTGCACGTATTTTATTTGCCAAC
Source organism: Limnohabitans sp. (assembly GCA_044357745.1). Lineage (GTDB taxonomy): Bacteria > Pseudomonadota > Gammaproteobacteria > Burkholderiales > Burkholderiaceae_C > Limnohabitans_A. The sequence continues at coordinate 1,777 of JBIKOZ010000292.1, forward strand.
GCTTCCAAGCAGATGCGTCTAAAAAGAGTTCAGACACATGTTGCCATGATGAGTGCTCGGGCGCTCTTTCCGAAACGGCATGGCTCAGCCTGCGCCAAAAGATTGTGAAATCAATCTGTTCCTTGGCCAAGATGTCGAGGAGCTCATTCAACAAGCCAAGATCTGACGCCCTTAATGACGAATCAGCAGAGAAGGGCAGCCCGAGCTTGCTCAGAAATTTGGAAAGCCACGCGTCTGCATATGTAGACTTGTAATCCTCTAAAGCCCGCATTGCCAAGTCTTGATCTTCAATCAGCGGCATCAGAGCTTGCGCGAGACAAAATAAATTCCAATAGGCAACTTGAGGTTGACGGTTGTAGGCGTAACGGCCCTGATGATCGGAGTGGTTGCAGATGTGCTGCGGATTGAAACCGTCCAAAAACTGAAATGGCCCGTAATCAATCGTGAGGCCCAAAATACTCATGTTGTCGGTATTCATCACGCCATGGCAAAAGCCGACGGCTTGCCACTGCGCCATTAAGTCAGCTGTTTTGACAGTCACCGCATGCAGCATATTGGCATAGGGATTGTCTGAAAATTCGTCGTTCGCCTGAAGAAAGTTGAGGCGTGTGAAATCTGCCAAATTTTTTAAATTCTCAATTCCTTCAGAACCGACCTGATTGGCGAAGTGTTCGAAGTGACCAAAGCGAATGAAGCTGGGCGCAGTTCGCGTCACGATGGCGGCAGTTTCGAGTTCTTCCCGAAGTACTTTGAGTGGCGACGAGGTGATGCAAAGGGCGCGGGTGCTTGGAATGCCCAGGCCCGCCATGGCTTCGCTGCAAAGAAATTCGCGAATGCTCGAGCGCAGAACTGCACGACCATCCCCCATCCTAGAAAAAGGTGTCTTTCCGGCCCCTTTCAATTGAATTTCGATGGTCTTGCTGGGCGATTCATACTCACCCAAGCTAAGTGCACGACCGTCGCCCAGCTGGCCTGCCCATTGCCCAAATTGATGGCCGCTGTAAACACTGGCGCTGGGGGCCATGCCTTCCCAAACCCCATTGCCGCTGAACACGGCCAAACCTTCATCACCCATCAACCAAGCGGGGGGTAAGCCCAAAGCATTACCCAACTCA
>JBIKOZ010000024.1:0-10178 GCA_044357745.1 Limnohabitans sp.
CCCACTCTTTTTGATTTTTAGGAGCCTTCACCATGATGGTGCTTTATTCAGGTACAACCTGCCCCTTCTCTCACCGTTGCCGCTTTGTGCTGTTTGAGAAAGGCATGGACTTTGAAATTCGCGATGTTGATCTGTACAACAAGCCAGAAGACATCAACGTCATGAACCCCTATGGCCAAGTGCCCATTTTGGTGGAACGTGATTTGATTTTGTACGAGTCCAACATCATCAACGAATACATTGATGAGCGTTTCCCGCATCCCCAGCTCATGCCGGGTGACCCTGTGGACCGGGCGCGCGTTCGCTTGTTTTTGCTCAATTTTGAAAAAGAATTGTTTATCCATGTGGCGACATTGGAAAACCGTACGCTCAAGGGCAACGACAAGGCTTTGGAAAAAGCGCGCTCACACATTCGTGATCGCTTGACCCAATTAGCGCCTGTGTTCTTGAAAAACAAATTCATGTTGGGTGACAATTTTTCAATGCTAGATGTGGCCATTGCGCCTTTGCTTTGGCGCCTAGACTTCTATGGCATTGACCTCAGTAAAAACGCAGCGCCTTTGTTGAAATACGCAGAACGCATTTTCTCGCGCCCTGCCTACATCGAAGCGCTCACACCCTCCGAGAAGGTGATGCGCAAGTAATTGCGCAAGCCATTTGCAAACTCATTTCAAGAGCATCAAGATCTCATCATGGTCATGAACGCACTGGAATCTCCTTCCACTCGTCCGTATCTCATTCGGGCCATGTACGAGTGGTGCACCGATCACTCTTTCACGCCTTACGTGGCCGTGAAAGTCGATGCTTCGGTGCAAGTGCCACGTGAGTTTGTGCAAGGCGGCGAGATTGTTTTGAACATCAGTTTTGATGCCACAAGTTCTTTGCAACTGGGCAATGAGTTCATTGAGTTCAAGGCTCGTTTTGGTGGCAAGCCCCGCGACATCATGGTGCCCATCCATCGCGTGATGGCCATCTACGCACGTGAAAATGGCCAGGGCATGTCGTTTCCTGTCACCGATTCGCCTTTGGGTCAGACGGTGGTCGGCATGGACAAACTGGCCACTGTTCCCAGTTCAGTGGCGCCTGCTTCCGATGATGGCAATAAACCCCTCTCACCTGCACCGACACGCCCCACCCTCACCCGGATCAAATGAGCGCCATCAAAAACTGCGCGACCTGCTGAAAACCAGCCAATATTGATTTAAAATTCAGCCCGTGCCGCTTTAGCTCAGTTGGTAGAGCACTCGCCTTGTAAGCGATAGGTCGTCAGTTCGAATCCGACAAGCGGCACCATTTTGAAAACCAGCATCCGTGTTGGTTTTTTTTCGTCTGCAAGTGCTCCAAACACGCTTTGAGCGGACGTTTTGATTCAACTTTGCAGTATTTTGAGTCGAATTTTTTCAACGGCGTGGCCATGGCTTTTCAGGTGGGCCAAAAGTGCGGGCAACATTTGGCGTAATTTGGCAGCTGCCGCGTTAGAACTGACCAGCAAACACCATTCTGAGCCTTCAATGGGACCGGCTTGAATGGCGCTTCTCAGGGGGGCTGGAATCAGGGTGTGCAAGGTTTTGAGGCGCAGACTTGATTCTCGAGTGAGCTCCGTGAGGCGCGCCAAACTGGGCGACTCTTGGGCCGCTTGCATGAGGGTGACTGCCTGATTGATTTTTGCCATCCCTGCATTATGCGAGAGCCCTGAACTAATGGGGGAAAATGCAAAATACGGCCGCTCTCAGCAGTTAAAATGGCGCGTTCACTTGCGCCTTGTGCGCACGTACTTTTGAATCCACTTTAAGACAGGATTGACGAGCCGTTCATGGCCTTTGGGGCAATAGCAGACTCGTGTCAATATGGCGATCAATTTTCTGACCAAACTTTTCGGCAGTCGCAATGACCGCTTGATCAAGCAATACCGCAAAACTGTGGTGAGCATTAACGCCTTGGAAGCCGAATACGAAGCGTTAAGTGACGAGCAACTCCGCGCTAAAACCGATGAGTTTCGAACGCGGGTAGAAAAGGGTGAAACCCTAGACGAAATTTTGCCCGAAGCCTTTGCAGTGGTTCGCGAGGGTTCTAAGCGCGCCATGAAGATGCGCCACTTTGACGTGCAGATGTTGGGCGGTATTTCCTTGCACAACGGCAAAATTTCTGAAATGCGAACCGGTGAGGGTAAGACGCTGACTGCAACCTTGGCGGTCTATCTCAATGCACTGGCCGGCAAGGGTGTGCACGTGGTCACGGTCAACGATTACTTGGCCAGTCGCGACGCGCAGTGGATGGGCAAGCTGTATAACTTCTTGGGCATGAGTGTGGGCATCAACTTGCCCCAACTCTCGCGTGAAGAAAAGCAAGCGGCCTACAACTCAGACATCACCTACGGCACCAACAACGAATTTGGTTTCGACTATCTGCGCGACAACATGGTGTATGAAGCCAAAGACCGCGTGCAGCGCGGCCTGAACTACGCCATCGTTGACGAGGTTGACTCCATTTTGATTGACGAGGCGCGCACGCCACTCATCATCAGCGGTCAAGCAGATGATCACACGGCGCAATACCAGGCCATGAACCAAATGGTCCCGATGCTCACTCGCCAAGAGGGCGAAGCCGATCCACGCACGGGCGAGGGCATCACCAAGCCAGGCGATTTCACGATCGATGAAAAATCACACCAAGTGTTTTTGACCGAGCAAGGTCACGAAAATGCTGAACGAATTTTGGCAAGCGCGGGCCTCATCCCTGAAGGTGCCAGTCTTTACGATCCTGCCAACATTGCGCTCATGCACCACCTCACGGCTGCTTTGCGCGCCAATCACATTTATCACCGCGACCAACACTATGTGGTCCAAGAGGGCGAGATTGTCATCGTCGATGAGTTCACGGGCCGTCTCATGACAGGCCGCCGTTGGAGCGATGGGTTGCATCAAGCGGTGGAAGCCAAAGAAGGCGTGGCCATCCAGGCTGAAAACCAAACCATGGCCTCCATCACCTTCCAAAACTATTTCCGTTTGTACGGAAAGTTGGGTGGCATGACGGGTACGGCTGACACAGAAGCCTACGAGTTTCAAGAAATTTACAGTTTGGAAACCGTGGTGGTGCCACCCAATCGCATCAGCCGACGCGAAGACCAACTCGATCGTGTTTACAAATCATCGCCAGAAAAATACAGCGCGGCCATTGCCGACATTCGCGAATGCCATGAGCGTGGGCAGCCAGTGCTGGTGGGCACCACCTCCATTGAAAACTCAGAACTCATCTCTGAGATGCTGACCCAGGCCAAGCTGCCGCACCAAGTACTCAATGCCAAGCAGCATGCGCGCGAGGCCGATATCGTGGCGCAAGCCGGCCGACCCTACATGATCACCATTGCGACCAACATGGCGGGCCGCGGCACTGACATTGTGTTGGGCGGTAACATTGAAAAAGACATTCAGGCGGTAGAAGCCGATGAAGCACTGGATGCCCAAACACACCAAGACAAAGCCGCTGCCATGCGCGCCGATTGGTTGCTTGTGCACGAGCAGGTGAAAGCATTGGGTGGTTTGCGCATCATTGCCACCGAGCGTCACGAGTCTCGCCGAATTGACAATCAATTGCGTGGCCGTTCTGGCCGTCAAGGCGACCCTGGTTCTTCACGTTTCTACTTGAGCTTGGACGACCCACTCATGCGCATTTTCGCAGGTGACCGTGTACGCGCTATCATGGACCGCTTGAAAATGCCTGAAGGCGAAGCCATCGAAGCCGGTATGGTGACGCGCAGCATTGAAAGTGCACAGCGAAAAGTAGAAGCCCGTAATTTCGACATGCGCAAACAATTGCTTGAATACGATGATGTGTCTAACGATCAGCGCAAAGTCATCTACCAACAACGCAACGACATCTTGGACGCCTCAGAAATGGACGCCCAAATTACAGGCCTGCGCGAGGGCAATTTCACAGATCTGGTCCGCCAGTATGTGCCAGCAGAAACGGTAGAGGAGCAGTGGGATCTGGCCGCCTTAGAACGGATCTTGTCAGATGAATGGCAAATTCAATTGCCACTCCGCGAGACAGTGGCTTCCGCCACAGCCATTACCGATGAAGAAATTCTTGAAATGGTGTTGACTGCTGCAAACAATGCGTTCAAGGTGAAGTTGGAATCCATTGGTGTTGAAAACTTTGTGCCTTTTGAGCGCGTGGTTTTGCTGCAAAGTATCGACACTCACTGGCGCGAACATTTGAGCGCCTTGGACTACTTGCGTCAAGGCATTCATTTGCGCGGCTATGCCCAAAAGCAGCCCAAACAAGAATACAAACGCGAAGCCTTCGAACTCTTTGGCCAATTGCTTGACGCCGTCAAAAACGAAGTGACACGCGTGTTGATGAATGTCAAAATTGAATCCACTGCACAAATTGAAGAAGCTGCACAAGTTTTGGAGGAGCGTGCTGAGAACATCAGCAATGTCACCTACACCGCGCCCGATGAAAAAGGCGAGCCTCAAACTAAATCTGAATTTAAAAGCACTTTGATTGCGCCTGTGGGTCGCAACGAGCCTTGCCCTTGTGGCAGCGGTAAAAAATACAAGTTCTGCCACGGCAAGTTGGCATAAGAGGGCGTCATGACTGTGAATCTTCAAGCCCCAGATCCAGCCAGCATCTTGGCCGTTCCTGGTGTTCGTCTGGGCATCGCCGAAGCTGGCGTGCGCAAAGTGGGCCGCAAAGACCTCACCGTCATTTTGTTAGACGAAGGCAGTGTTGTTGCCGGCGTATTCACACAAAACAGATACTGTGCTGCACCTGTCCAAGTCTGCCGAGAGCACTTGTCACACATCAGCACGTCAAATACCGATACTCACATTAGAGCGCTGGTCATTAACACGGGCAATGCCAATGCGGGCACAGGCGCCAAAGGCTTGGCCGATGCGCGTGCCACCGCAGAGGCCTTTGCCTCATTGCTCAAGTTGAAACTGCAGCAAGTGTTGCCTTTCTCAACGGGCGTGATCATGGAGAACTTGCCTGTCGATCGCATTGTTGCAGGATTGCCCGCTGCCATCGCAGATGCGCAAGCCGCGCATTGGGCCAAGGCGGCCGAAGGCATCATGACCACCGACACCGTGCCCAAAGCCTTTAGCCAACAAGTGATGTTGTCGGGTCAAACCGTCACCATCACGGGCATCAGCAAAGGCGCTGGCATGATTCGCCCCAACATGGCCACCATGCTGGGCTTCCTGGCCACCGATGCCAACCTCGCACCCAATTTGCTGCCTGCTTTGGCCACTGATTTGGCCAATTCATCTTTCAACCGAATCACCATTGACGGTGATACATCGACCAATGATTCTTTCATTGTGATGGCCACCCGCAAAGCGGCGCATCCCGCGATCTCTTCCTGGGATTCGGCAGACGGCAAAGCCTTGCGCGAGGCATTGATGTCGGTGGCGCAAAAATTGGCGCACGCCATTGTGCGTGATGGTGAGGGTGCCACCAAGTTCATCACCATTCGTGTGGAAGGTGGTAAGACCAGCGAGGAGTGCCGCTTAGCAGCCTATGCCATTGCGCATTCGCCCTTGGTTAAAACAGCATTCTTTGCCAGCGACCCCAACTTGGGCCGCATCTTGGCGGCTGTGGGTTATGCAGGCATTCCCGATCTGGACCAAGATCTCATTGGTCTTCATTTAGACGATGTCTGTGTGGTTCAAAACGGTGGCCGCAATCCAGCTTACCAAGAGGCCGATGGCCAGCGCGTCATGAAGCAAAGCGAAATTACCATTCGCGTTCATTTGGGCCGTGGCACGGCAGTCGACACGGTCTGGACGTGTGACTTGAGTCACGACTATGTGTCAATCAACGCAGACTATCGTTCATGAGCACCGCCATTGAAAAACTACTAGAACGTGCTGTGCTCATGCTCGAGCGGCTTGAGCGCGTGTTACCGCAGCCATTGGGCCAGCCCGACTGGCAAGAAGCCATTGCTTGGCGCTATCGCAAGCGGGCCTCAGGGCATGGCGTGTTAGAGGGTGTTCGCCATGTGTCCGATATGAATCTTCAAGACCTTCAAGAGATTGACGGGCAAAAAGAAAAATTGCAGCAAAACACCTTGCAGTTTGTACAAGGTTTGCCGGCCAACAATGTTTTACTCACAGGCTCACGCGGCACTGGAAAATCGTCTCTGATCAAAGCTTGTCTGAATGCCTATGCCGCGCAAGGATTGCGTCTCATTGAAGTCGACAAAGAAGATCTGATCGACCTGCCTGATATTGTGGATGTGGTGGCGGGCCGTCCTGAAAAGTTCATCATCTTTTGCGATGATTTAAGTTTTGAAGACGGCGAAGGTGGCTACAAAGCTTTGAAATCAATTCTCGATGGTTCAGTGGCGGCATCCACACCCAATGTCTTAATTTATGCCACCAGCAATCGTCGGCATTTGCTGCCGGAGCACATGAAGGACAACCTCACTTACACCCACACCGAAGACGGTGAAGTGCACCCGGGTGAAGTGATTGAAGAGAAAATTTCTTTGTCGGAACGTTTTGGTTTGTGGATCAGCTTTTATCCTTTTTCTCAAGACGAATACCTCACCATCGTGGCGCAGTGGTTGCGTTCTTTGGGTGCCACTGAAGCTGTGATTCAAGCTTCTGGACCCGAGGCTTTGGTGTGGGCACTAGAGCGCGGATCTCGCAGTGGCCGAGTGGCTTACCAGTTTGCGCGGGATTATGTGGGGCGCATGGGGCAAGGCGCTTCAACTCAGCGATCGCTATGAGTGAGTCCGCCGCATCGGGCCAGTCTCTGCTGGTGGCAGATGCGCATTTGCAGCGTGAGGGCGGACCCCATCGCAAGACGGTGGATGTGGCCGTGGGCATTTTGATCAACGCTCACCATCAATTCTTGCTCACCTCAAGACCACCCGGCAAAGTCTATGAAGCTTACTGGGAGTTTCCAGGCGGTAAGCTAGAGGCCGATGAAACTGTTGCCCAAGCCTTAACGCGTGAACTGGAAGAAGAGCTGGGTTTGCAAATTGAGGATGTGCAAATTTGGCGACAACAATGGGTTGACTATCCCCATGCGCTGGTTCGATTGAACTTTTGCAAAATTCACAAATGGCACGGCAACTTGGAAATGCGTGAGGGTCAACATTTTGCGTGGCAAAGCCTGCCTGTCGAAGTGACGCCAGTCTTGCCTGGCACTGTGCCGGTTCTGACTTGGTTGGCGGAAGAAACTGGCTTTGTGGGTGCCACGCATCAAGTCTGAAGTGACGTCGTCTTCACTGCAATTTAGGATCACCAAAATTGTCTTGATCGGGCGGCGTGTCTTCTGGCACTCTAAAGCTTTCATTGGCCCAGGCGCCTAGATCGATGCCCTTGCAACGCGCACTGCAAAAAGGGCGGTACATATTTTGTGAACTGAAAAGACTGGGACCCGCACAGGTGGGGCACTTCACGTGTTTGGGCTTTGTGGACGGCTCGCTCATTTGACTCTCACCAATTTCAACGACGACCGCTGTTTAAGCGCAAAGCGTCATTTCAAAGGGGGTATCTTCTTTGCTGGAAATGAGTTTTCCATCGGCTTGCTGTTGCATCAGTCGAATGACCACCAACAATCTATTGCAACTAATTTCAGGCGTGAGATTCAAGCTATCGTCAATGCGCAGTCGCAGTAACTGGAAGTTGCGGCCCTGCGGCAGGTTTTGTTGGAGCTGACCGCCATTGGCCATGACTTTTTGCGTACTGCCCGATTCGCGCATCATCTTCAGCATGAGTTGAACCGAGCTGGCAAGCGGGGCAAGCTGCTGTGACCACTCATGCAAATTGGCTTGTCTGGCAGCAGGTTCGTGGTGTTGCCATGCATGGTAGGCCGGGAGATCAAATTCACATGTGCCACCCGGTATGGCCGTGCGGCTTCTGATGCTGTTCAAAAATTCGCTGTCGCCCAGAGCGTTGCTCAATTTACCCACCATGGTGTTGAGGGCAACAAAGCGTTGGTCGAGTTGCTCGATGATCAGGTCAAGGGCCTTTTCAGAGATGGAGGGGTTGCCTCGATAGCCGTTGAGGAGTTGCTTGTGACGCTCAATGTCTTTGAGAATTTCTGATTTCAATTCAGAGCGCGAAGCCACCTCCATGATTTCAAAAATCGTGGTCAGAGCGTAGTGGTGATCGAGTGCTTCAGAACGCTGTGTTAATTTGTTGAACCGTGCAAACAAATGTTGCAGGCGCAAATAGGTCCTGATGCGTTCGTTGAGGGGGTATTCGTAAAGTATCACGCTGCGTCTTTCAGTGACAAGATCATAGCCCGAAGCTGGCCCACATTTCATGGACTCTTTGCTTGAGTTCTGCCAAATCGATGCCATCGTTCAAAATGACAACATCTGCGCAGGCCAGGCGTTCTGCCCGGGTGGCCTGTTGAGACATGATTTGCGCAACCGCTTGGCGACTGATGCCACTGCGGGCCATGACCCTTTGAATCTGGGTCTCTGGCTGGCAGTCGACCACGCAGATTTTGTCTAGCTGGGGCCGCCAGCGGTCGATGGACTCCACCAGCAATGGAATGTCAAAAACCAGGCAGCCAGCGCCTGCTGCCATGGCCGTCTGTGTTTGTTCCTGCAAAATTTGGCCCACAAGAGGGTGGATGATGCCTTCTAGCTGGCGTTTGCTGCTGGGATTTGAGAAGACCAATGAACGCATGGCGTCCCGGTTCAGAGCGCCTTCGGGGGTGATCATTTCTTCGCCAAACTCAGCCAATAGGGTGGGGATGGCCCGGCCCCCTGCTTGCGTGACCGATCTGGAGATGGCATCGGCATCGAGAATGGTGGCGCCGGCTTCGGCCAAGAAGCTGGCAACGGTGCTTTTACCGCTGCCAATGCCGCCGGTGAGGCCGAGGCGAAGAGGCTTGCGCATCAACGGGTCAAGCTCCCATGGAAATTCCTAAAAAGAAACATGCGAATCCAGAAAGGGCTAAAAAAGGACCAAAAGCGAAGTGCCCATTGTGACCCAGTTGCCCTCTGAATTTTTGGGTGACCCCAAAAATCAGTCCAGAAACAGAGGCCAGCAAGAGCAGGGGCAGCAGGCTCCAAACGCCCAGCCAGGCGCCAAGCCCGGCCAGCAGTTTGAGATCGCCTTGACCCATGCCTTCTTTGCCTGCAAACCGTTCAAAGCCCCAACTGACCAACCACAAAAGCCCATACCCCAGGACGGCGCCCGCCAACGAATCTAGCAGCGATGTTTCGGTGAGCGACATGGCGCTTCCAATGAGGCCAACCCAGAGCAGCGCTTGCGTGAGGACGTCTGGCAACAGGAATGTTTCTGCATCGATCCAAGCCAATGCCAAGAGGGTGGCGCAAAAGAAACATCCCAAAACAGCCGGGTGGTCAAAGCCAAACTTGAGCAGGCACATGCAAAACAACGCAGCAGTCAGGATTTCAACCAAGGGATAGCGCACAGAAATGACCTGTTTGCAGTGTCTGCAACGACCAAGGCGCCAACAATAAGACACCAGGGGAATGAGTTCGTGCCACGCCAGAGACTCTTTGCAATGGGGGCAGTGAGACCGGGGCGTTGTTAAATTGAAACGGGCCGTATCAAGTTCATCGGCTTTCAAAATCATCAGCGGCAAGCGGTGTATGAGCACATTGAGAAAGCTGCCAATGACCAGCCCAAGGGCTGCAAACAACACGAGTTGGTCACAACTGATGCTCACAAAATGTGGCAACTTCCATCCCATGATGCCAGGGGATAACCACAATTGGGGCCATTCAGATACGTTGATCAAAAGACTTGTCCTAAATTGAAAATAGGCAAATACAGCGCCAACAAAATGCCGCCGATGAGCGTGCCCAGGACCACCATGATGATGGGTTCAAGGAGGGTGGAGAGATTGCCAATTTGTTGATTCACATCGGATTCCATGAGTTGGGCTGCACGTTCAAGCATTGTGTCGAGTGATCCTGTTTCTTCGCCAATGGTGCACATTTGAATGGTCATCGTTGAAAACAAGTTGGATTTTGACATGGCCTTGCTCAAACTGTGCCCCTCTTGAATGTGCTGAATCAAGTGGCGGGTGGTTTGGTTCAGGTTGGGTGAGCCACTGGCGGCCGAAGCCGGTGACAGTGCCTCGGCCAATGGCGTGCCCGCTTGAAGCAAGGCAGACAAAGTTTGCGCCCATTTGACAATCATGGCCGCTTGAATCAAAGGTCCCAAGATGGGTGTGGC
>JBIKOZ010000025.1:0-10109 GCA_044357745.1 Limnohabitans sp.
CCTTTGAGTTGGGGGTAACGCAACAACTCGACGGATGCATAAAAAGCGTCCATGTCGAGGTGCGCAATACGCCGCTTGAGTGACGACAGCGGTGCTTTGATGTCAGTCACAAACTCAAAGCAAAGTGAGACACTTTATTGAGGGAAAGTGCCTGGTAACAAAATGCTCTTGTCAACCGTGTCCATTTGCGTACGGCCGCAAAATGCCATCGTCAAATCGAGTTCGTTGTGAATGATTTGCAGGGCCTTTTCAACACCGGGTTGACCCATGGCGCCGAGGCCGTATAAGAAGGCGCGACCAATGTACGTGCCTTGCGCACCCAAGGCGCGAGCCTTCAAAACATCTTGACCGCTGCGAATGCCGCCGTCCATGTGCACTTCAATTTGTTTGCCCACCGCATCCACAATGGCGGGCAAGGCTTCAATGCTGCTCTGTGCGCCATCAAGTTGGCGTCCGCCGTGGTTGCTGACGATCATGGCATCGGCGCCACTTTCAACAGCCAAGCGAGCATCTTCAACATCTTGAATGCCCTTCAAAATGATTTTTCCGCCCCAACGTTTTTTGATCCATTCCACATCGCCCCAGTTGAGGCGTGGATCGAACTGCTGCGCAGTCCATGCCGACAAGGAACTCATATTTTCAACACCCTTGACGTGGCCCACGATATTGCCAAACTCGCGGCGCGATGTACCCAGCATGCCCAAAGCCCAGCGCGGCTTAGACGCAATGTTGATCATGTTGGCGATGGTTAATTTGGGCGGTGCCGACAAGCCGTTCTTCAAGTCTTTGTGTCGCTGTCCCAAAATTTGCAGATCCAAGGTGATGACCAACGCAGAGCAATTGGCGGCACGAGCGCGTTCGATTAAGCGCTCAATGAAATCTCGGTCACGCATCACATAAACCTGAAACCAGAAAGGGTGGCCGTCAGTGCCTTTGGACACATCCTCGATGGAGCAAATGCTCATGGTTGATAGGGTGAAAGGAATGCCAAACTTTTTGGCGGCCCTTGCTGCCAATATTTCGCCATCGGCGTGTTGCATGCCAGTGAGGCCCGTGGGCGCAATGGCCACGGGCATGGCGACCTGCTGGCCAATCATGGTGCTGGCAGTGCTGCGATTTTCCATATTGACGGCTACACGCTGGCGCAATTTGATTTTTTGAAAATCACTTTCATTGGCGCGGTAAGTACTCTCTGTCCAGGAGCCGCTGTCTGCGTAGTCATAGAACATGCGGGGCACACGTTGTTTGGCCAGCACGCGCAGTTCTTCAATGGTGGTGATCACGGACATTTTTGTTTTCCAATTATTTTGTTTTGCTGGGTAAGCTTATGGGTGAAGCGGGTCAGCTGCAGCTGACGCTACCGCAACCCGACATGGTGACATTCTTGACGACGGAGGGGTCGGCCAGTATTTCGGTTTCGCTGTCAAAGTTCACAGACTTCAGATGTTGTGCCAATCCTGCATCCATGGAGGCGGCATGCTGGGGAAACCACTCAGCCAAAGCTTCGGCCAAGCGAGAAATGATTTCTGTGTCGCCTTGCAAATAGTGCGTTTCTACCGCGCGCATGGTTTCTAAAATGGTCGCGTGCTGCCCTGCATGGCAGTTTTCTTCGCTAAAACCTGTGGCCACCATCCAACGATCTTCTTGGGCGAAATGTTCAACGGTGTGATTTAAGAATTCGCGGTATAAATTCAGCTGTTCAGTTTTTGGTGTGAGCAGCAAAGCATTTAGCATCGTTACAAACTCTTCGTGGGTGTTGTCCATTCGGTCATCGCCTGTGTGCAAGTCAGCAGACCAGTTAAGGCCCGCTGCAAAGGGCGATAGCGTCGCTGGTGCAGTTTGATTGGTTTCCATATCAACCTTTTCTTATTTAAAAATCCAAACGCGCATGATGGCGCGCAATTTGCAGGCGGACTTGATCTGGCGCAGTGCCACCCAAAGTATTACGCGCATTCAGCGATCCCACCAGGCTCAGGCAATCAAAGACATCCTTTTCAATGGCGGGATTGAACTTTTGCAGAGTTGACAAAGGCAATTCACTCAAATCCAAATTTTCTGATTGGGCCGTTTTGACGGCATGGGCCACTACCTCGTGTGCATCTCGAAAAGGCAGGCCTTTCTTAACCAAGTAGTCGGCCAAGTCGGTGGCAGTGGCATAGCCTTTCTTGGTGGCGGCTTTCATGGCCTCAGCATTCACCGTGATGCCCCCTTCTTTTTTGCCTGACTGCGCATTGACTTGTCCGCCGATCATCTCGCTGAAAATGCGCAAGGTGTCTTTCAGCGTATCGACGGTATCAAACAAAGGTTCTTTGTCTTCTTGGTTGTCTTTGTTGTAGGCCAGTGGTTGACCCTTCATGAGGGTGATCAGGCCCATGAGGTGCCCCACGACACGCCCTGTTTTGCCGCGCGCCAATTCAGGCACGTCCGGGTTTTTCTTCTGCGGCATGATGGAGCTGCCCGTGGTGAAGCGGTCAGCAATTTTGACAAAGCCAAAGTTTTGGCTCATCCATAAAATAAGCTCTTCGCTCAAGCGGCTGATGTGCACCATGCATAAAGAAGCGGCCGCCGTGAATTCAATGGCAAAGTCGCGATCGCTCACACCATCAAGGCTGTTTTGGCTGACGCAAGCTTGGCCATGCTCATCCACCATGCCCAGGCTGCGAGCCACACGCTCGCGGTCCAGCGGATAAGTGGTGCCCGCCAATGCAGCTGAGCCCAAGGGCAGGCGATTGGTTCTGCGGCGCACATCGCTCATACGCTCAGCGTCGCGTGCAAACATTTCAACGTAAGCTAGCAGATGATGCGCGAAGCTAACGGGTTGCGCCACTTGTAAATGTGTAAAGCCGGGCAAGATGACTTCCACATTACGCTCGGCCACTTCGATCAAGGATTTTTGCAAGTCGTTCAACAAACCGCCGATGAGGTCTATTTCGCTGACCAACCACAACCGCACATCGGTGGCCACTTGGTCGTTGCGACTTCTGCCGGTATGCAAACGTTTGCCCGCGTCGCCCACAATGTGTGTGAGCCGTGCTTCGATGTTGAGGTGCACGTCTTCCAGGTCCAGTTTCCAGTCAAACTGGCCTTGAGATATTTCTTCTGTAATTTGCGCCATGCCGCGCTGAATGTCAGCCAGATCTTGTGGACTGATGATTTTTTGAGCGGCCAGCATGTCGGCATGGGCCAGACTGCCTTGAATGTCAGATTGCCAGAGTCGTTTGTCAAAGAAGACGCTGGCGGTATAGCGCTTCACCAGGTCGCTCATGGGCTCGGTAAACAAGGCCGACCAGGCCTGGGACTTTTGATCGAATTGGTTTTTAGACATTTTCAGATTTTATCGGGTTGCAGGGCCCATGGAACCCGTGGCAGACCCTGAAAACGGGGTGAAAACGACCAAAAAACCAATCCATGCGCCTGATCCCATGTTCCGTAGCCCAACAGACATCCCGTTGAGAGACAAATGAATGCCTGATTGAACGCCTGATGGAGGGGCTGATGACGTGCTAGCATTTGTGCACCTTGAAAATTACCAAGAGGTTACCGGTTTGAACGCTTCTCATCCCTCTCCTTCACAGCGCCCCATTGTGATCGCCACGCGTGAAAGTCGCCTGGCCATGTGGCAGGCGGAGCATGTGCAATCTATTTTGCAAAGCCATGGCCATAGCGTGGAGCTTTTGGGCATGACCACCCAAGGCGATCAAATATTGGACCGCAGTCTTAGCAAGGTCGGCGGCAAAGGACTTTTTGTGAAAGAGTTGGAGGTTGCCCTGTCTGAGGGACGCGCCGATATCGCCGTCCATTCACTCAAAGACGTTCCCATGGACATGCCGGAAGGCTTTGAGTTGGCTTGTGTGATGGCGCGAGAAGATCCCAGAGATGCTTGGGTTTCTGCTGAATATGCAACGCTCATGGACTTGCCTCAAGGTGCGGTGGTCGGCACGTCCAGCCTGAGACGGACGGTCTTGCTCAGAGCGCTTCGCCCCGATTTGAAAATTGAACCTCTTCGAGGCAACCTGGACACCCGCTTGCGCAAGCTGGATGAGGGGCAATATGCGGGCATTATTTTGGCGGCAGCGGGTCTCAAGCGCTTGGCGCTTTCCAGCCGAATTCGACATATTTTTGAAACAGACCAAATGTTGCCGGCTGCAGGTCAGGGTGCTTTGGGCATTGAAATTTGTACGGGTCGATCCGACTTGGTGAGCGCCTTGGCGCCATTGGTCCACAACACGTCTTGGTTGGCCGTTGCTGCAGAGCGGGCGGTCAGTCGGTCGATGGGGGGTAGTTGCTCGATGCCGCTGGCCGCCCATGCCACGCTGGCCGGCAATGTCTTGAGTTTGAGAGCCGCCTGGGGTGATCCTGAAGGGTCAACCAAACTGGTCACGGCGCAGGTCAGCGCCTCAGTAGCAGGTCTGCAGGAGGCGGAAGTGCTGGGCCAACAGGTGGCTGAAGATCTTCGCCGCGGTGGAGCACGTTAATTTTTTCAGGCCATTAATTGATGACACAGGTCTTGGTCACACGTCCCGTTCAAGACGCTGCGTCATGGACCGGTGCGTTGAATCAAGCTGGATTTGAAGCGATTCAATTTCCCTTGTTGGATGTGAAGTCTGCGATAGGTCCCGAAGAAGCGGCCAAGGTTCTTCGGCAAATACGTCTCAGCCAAGCGGTCATGTTTGTCAGTGCCAATGCCGTGCGTTTTCTGGCGGAGGCTTTGAATGACCCCATGCAGGGGCCCTCGCAATGGGTCGATGCATTTAATTCAACAACGCGGGCTTGGTGCACGGGTCCAGGCACTGCATCAGCCTTGCTGACTTGCGGAATTTCAGCACAACGAATCGATCAACCGGCTGCAAGCGCTGCACAACTTGATTCCGAGGCTTTGTGGGCGCTTGTTCAGGCGCAAGTGAAGCCTGGGTTGAAGGTGCTGTTCATTCGGGGCGCCGACGAAAGTGGCGCCATTGCAGGAAGAGATTGGCTGACCGATCAGCTGGCCTCTTCGGGTGCACAAGTCCAGGCGGTGGCCACCTACCAAAGACAAGCCACGCCCTTGACTGCGACGCAGAAAGAGCGGGTGCAACACTACGTGGACCAGCACGCCATATGGTTGTTCAGCAGTTCTGCTTGCATCGAGTCACTGGTCACTCAATGCCCTGACGTTGACTGGTCAAAGGCCAAGTCGGTGGTGACACACCCGCGTATAGCGGCTTTGGCGCAACAACTGGGGTGGCAGAGCCCCACAATTGCAAAGCCAGGCATACATTCTCTACTGGCCTCTATAAAATCATTGGAATGAGCTTAGACACTACAACAGCCAATTCAGCTGACGCCGGGACTGCTGCAAATTCAACTTCAGTCCTGGGTGCGGGCATCAACGCGCCTGAGCAGCGGCCTGCAAGGCGTCCTTTGACTTTCTGGCTGCCTTTGTTGCTTGGGGCAATTGCCTTGGTTTTCAGTGCCATGTTGTGGGAAAAACTCTCTCGCATTCAAGGTCAGTTGGCGCGTCAAAGTGCCGATGCGGGCCAACAGTCACTGGAAGCCAAAGCTTGGGCCAAACAAGCACAGGACACTGTGAAGGACAGCGCTGGGCGCATGGCCTTGTTGGAATCTCGATTGAGTGAAGCAACGCTTCAGCGCTCGCAATTAGAAGAGTTGATTCAATCGCTTTCTCGCTCTCGCGACGAAAACTTGGTGTTGGACATTGAGTCTTCCTTGAGACTGGCTCAACAACAAGCCCAATTGACGAGCAGCTTGGAGCCAATTTTGGCAGCACTCAAGACTTCACAAACGCGTCTCCAGCGCGCCTCGAATCCTCGGTTAATGACCATTCAGCGAGCCATTGAGCGAGATTTGGACTTGGTCAAAACAGCGCAGATCACAGACCTTCCTGGCATGTTGTTGGTGCTCGACGAAATGGTTGCGCTGGCAGATGAGTTGCCTTTAGCGAATGAATTTAATCGCAATGTCGCCAACGCTGCAAAGCCTGCCGAAACATCGGACGGCACGGTTCGCAATGAATCATGGTGGAAAGTTATTCTTGATCGTGTCACGGTCGAAGCAAGAGGCTTGCTCAGAGTGAGTCGGATTGACAGCCCTGAAGCGGCTTTGCTCGCGCCAGAGCAAGGATTTTTCTTGCGTGAAAATTTAAAATTCAAATTGCTCAATGCGCGCTTGGGTTTGTTGGCACGCCAGAATGACGCAGCCAGAACGGACTTGCAGGCAGTTGCTGTTGCGCTGAAGAAATATTTTGATCCGAACGCGAAAAAAACACAGCAGGCTTTGCTTTTACTTGAAAAGGCTCAGAGCTTGAGCAAGGGCAATCCGATCCCGCGTTTAGATGGCTCCTTAGCGGCTTTGGCAACCGCTTCAGCAGGAAAGTAAGACCCTATGCGCGCAGCTCTTTGGTTGGTGAGTTTGTTTGCAGTGGCGGTCGCCTCTGCGCTACTGGCTTCGAGCAATGTCGGATCGGTTTCTATTTTTTGGACGCCTTACCGTCTGGACGCCTCATTGAATTTGGTGATCTTTGTCTTGGTCGTCATTTTGCTGACCTTGCACTGGGCGCAAAGAGCTTTGACAGCATTGTTTGAGTTGCCCAAGCAAGCCAAACGTTGGCGCATGATTCAGAAAGAGCGTGCAGCCTATGTGGCCTTGCTCGATGGCATGGCGCAGTTCATGGAAGGGCGTTTCTTGCGTGCACGAAAGTCTGCAGAGGCGGTGTTGGTTCGAGAAAAGTCATTGGACGAGGCGGGCGAGGTTTTGGAGCATGCTGCTGCATTGCGATGTGTGGCGCATATTTTGGCCGCTGAATCAGCGCATGCACTGCAAGACAAAGCGAGTCGTCAATTGCACTTAGATTTGGCCTTGCAGGAGCCTTCAATGGGTCAGACCAGTTTACGTCAGTCCTTGGTCGAGGGAAGCATGCTGCGTGCAGCACGCTGGGCCTTGGATGATCGTGATGCTTCTGAAAGTTTATTGTGGCTCGACAGATTGCCACAAGGCGTTTCTCGCCGTACTTTGGCCATGCGATTAAGACTCAAAGCCGCACGCTTGGCGGGTGAGCCCTCCCAAGCCTTGGACACGGCGCTGTTGTTGATCAAACATCGGGCTTTTACCTCTGAGGCGGCGGCAAGCATGGTGCGAAGTTTGGTGTTTGAGTTGATCGCTAAAACCCATGAACTCGGACAGATGCAACGCTTGTGGGCCCGCTTGGGCGATGCGCAGCGTCAATCCACCGATTTGGCGATTCAAGCAGCGCAACACTGGCTCGTTTTGAAGGGCGACCCCATCGTGGCGCGCGCCTGGTTGAAGCCCATTTGGGTGCGTCTCAATCAAGAACCACAGAAGCTCTCTAAGGTTCAAGAATTGAAACTCATTCAGACTTTAGACGGCAGCTTGACAGGTGTCGAAAGCCAAGATGAAAAAGAATGGTTGATCGCGGTAGAAGCGGCGCAAAAGTCAAATCCAAGAAGTGCACTTTTACAGTTTTTGGCAGGTCGAGTGTACCAAAAAAGGCAGCTGTGGGGCAAAGCCCAAGCGCTACTGGCGCAAGCGGCCCCATCGTTGCAGGACCCAGCGATCAAGCGGCAAGCTTGGCGTGCATTGGCCGAATTGGCAGAGCAACGTGAAGATTTACCAGCAACCCTTCACGCTCTCAAAAAAGCTTCCATGGATTAAAAAAGGACCTGAAACATCAGGTCCTTTTATTTACAACTACGCCAAATAGCTTGAGGTGCTTGTCTTAAAAGGGCAGTTTGATATCACTTAAGTTTTTGCGAGTTTCAACCAAGACCAAAGGACCGTCATCGACAACGACCAGCGGCGGACGCTCTCGGGGGACATGCACAGGATGGGGCTCAGCGGCAATGGCGGCTTGCACCTGTGAAATTTTCACAGGATCTGAATTCACCCATTGCAAACCAGAGCCCTCGGCCACCTGAATCAGACTGGCCATGGGCAGCTCGTAAGCTTGGACCTTGGGCAATCCTGCAGATGCTGTGCTTGGCTTCGCAGCAGCCGTTGGCGCCGGTGCTGAAGGCGCCTGCTGGGATTGCACAACATTTGGTGGGGGAGTTTGAGTTGCTTCGCTGACTGCTGCACGGTCAAAATAAGAACGTGTGGCGGGCGCCTCTGTTTGAGAAGAAGGCTCAGTCGCAACAGCATGACCTGCATCATCCGCTGTGCTGTCTGAGTTGTTGTCTTGCTCAGTCGTATTGCGCTCTCTGCGATCGCGGCCATATCGATCGCGAGATCGACGTTCTCTGCGCTCCGGTGCCGCGTTGGCACCTTCAGTGCGATCAGCCTCTTGAGGGGCGCCATCAGCTTGCGCGTTGGCATTCATGTCAGAGTTGGCAGGCAGCTCAGTCGATGCATGGGCGGGTGCGTCATTGGCCTCATTGCTGCGACGGTCTGAACGTTCGCCGCGATCACCACCCCGTTCGCGGCGACCGTCGCCTCGTTCGCGTCTGCCCTCGCCACGCGGGCTGCGTTCAGTACGAGCCTCATTGCGAGTTTCTGGATTGTTTGTGTCCGACATGTCTGCCGTCACATTTTGTGCGTCAACAGCATTGTTGGCGTTGGCATTTTCGCGGCGATCACCGCGCTCTCCACGTTGACCTGAACGTTCGTTGCGTTCACCACCACGACGGTTATTGCCATTTTCGCGAGGTGCGCGAGCTTCGTTGTTGTCATTGCGGTCTGCGCGTTCATTGCCACGTTCTGCGCTGACCTCGGTTCTGTCGTTGCGATCGCCGCCACGGCCACCGCGACCACCACGGCCACCGCGACCGCCACGGCGTTCGCCATTGCGCTCGCCGCGTTCGTTTCGCTCGCCTTCTTTGCTAGGACGGTCACCGCGCTTGCCAACGTTTTTGGCGGGCTCTTCTTGTGCGGCTGTCTCGCTGCCAAACAAACGTTTCAACCAACCAAAGAATCCGCCGCTGTTTTGGGCTTGAGCCGCTGGCTTGCTGGCCTGTGGCTTGCCTGCCTTGGGTGTTTCAGCCTTCGGCAAAGCGGCGGGCGCTGGCGCGTCTGGCAACACACCCTTGATCACCGGCGTTTGACGGTTGGTGGGTTCTTGTGAACGACGCGTCACAGTGGTGGGGTCCTCCACCACTTCAGCCATGGTGTAGCTGGCTTCAATGTTGTCCAAGCGAGGATCGTCATGCTTCAAGCGCTCCAGCTTGTAGTGCGGAGTTTCCAAAGATTTATTGGGAACCAGCAACACGTTGATGCGCTGTTTCAATTCGATCTTGGCAATTTCTGGGCGCTTTTCGTTCAACAAGAAAGAGGCCACTTCCACAGGCACTTGCGCGTGCACTGCGGCCGTGTTGTCCTTCATGGACTCTTCTTGGATGATGCGCAAAATTTGCAAAGCCGAGCTCTCTGTGTCGCGCACGTGGCCGGAGCCGCCGCAGCGAGGGCAAGGAATGGAAGAGCCTTCAGCGAGGGCTGGCTTCAAGCGTTGACGGCTCATCTCTAAGAGGCCGAATTTGCTGATAGAGCCGAACTGAACGCGAGCGCGGTCTTGACGCAAGGCATCGCGCAAACGGTTTTCGACATCACGGCGGTTGCGTGACTCTTCCATGTCAATGAAGTCAATGACAATCAGGCCCCCCAAATCGCGCAAGCGCATTTGGCGAGCCACTTCGTCGGCGGCTTCAAGGTTGGTGCGAGTTGCGGTTTCTTCAATGTCACCGCCTTTGATGGCGCGGGCAGAGTTGACGTCAACCGACACCAAGGCTTCGGTGTGGTCAATCACAATGGCACCGCCAGAGGGCAATTGCACAGTGCGTGCATAGGCCGATTCAATTTGATGCTCAATTTGGAAGCGGCTGAAAAGCGGTGCGTCATCGCGGTATCGCTTCACACGAGGTGCGAACTCGGGCATCACGTGGCTCATGAACTGCTGAGCTTGTTCGTAGATGTCGTCGGTGTCGATCAGGATGTCGCCGATGTCACTGTTGAAGTAATCTCGAATGGCACGAATCACCAAGCTGGATTCTTGGTAAATGAGGAAGGCGCCTTTGGCACCTTGCGTAGCGCCGTCAATGGCGGTCCACAACTTGAGCAAATAGTTCAAGTCCCACTGCAATTCAGGTGCGCTGCGACCAATGCCT
>JBIKOZ010000293.1:0-2850 GCA_044357745.1 Limnohabitans sp.
GTGCCTGGCCAAGGGCGATTGGTGATCAATGGCTTGGAAGAGAGTTTGGCGCGTGTGGTGTCGCAAGGTTGTTGGAGCGAGGTCAGAAGCTTTGGCGCAGCCGTGAGTGACTTCACAGCCCACGGCGAGCCCAGTGATTTTGATGTCATGCTGCAAGGCCGCAAAGTGGCGCACGTCAATTGGTCCTTGGGGGGCGTTCACAATCAACTGAATGCTTTGGCGGCCATGGCAGCGGCCGAGCATGTGGGTGTGTCACCCGAAGTTGCAGCGCAAGCCTTGTCGAGTTTCCAAAACGTGAAGCGCCGCATGGAAGTTCGCGGCACGGTGGACGGCGTCACGGTGTACGACGATTTCGCACATCATCCCACCGCCATTCGGACCACGCTGGACGGACTCAGAAGGCAAATTGGTGCTTCGCAGCGGATTTTGGCCATCTTTGAGCCTCGCAGCAACACCATGAAACTGGGCACCATGAAGTCTCAACTGCCTTGGAGCCTTGCGCAGGCCGACCTGTCTTTTTGCCACAGCGGCGGCTTAGATTGGGACGCCAACGCCACCTTGGCTGAAATGGGCAAGAAAGCGCATGTGGCTGCGAGCATCGATGAGTTAGTCAATGAAGTCATGAAGCACGCGCAAGCTGGCGACCACTTGCTGTGCATGAGCAATGGGGGCTTTGGCGGGATTCACGACAAATTATTGAATGCCTTGAAGCAGAAAAAATAGTTTATTTTTTGCGCCTTGCTTCAACCGCCTTGGCCAAAATGTCCAATACTTTTTCGCTGTCAGCCCAGCCAATGCATGCATCGGTAATGCTCTGCGCATATTTCAATGCAGTCACATCGTCTTTACCGGGTGTGAATTTTTGAGCGCCAGACTCAATGTTGCTTTCCACCATCACACCAAATATTTGACGTGAGCCTTTACTGACTTGTGCCGCAATGTCTTGCGTCACATTCACCTGCCGTTCATGCTGTTTGCTGCTGTTGGCATGGCTGCAATCGACCATCAATGTCGGTGGCAATTTGGCGGCTTCCAGGTCTTTGCATGCTGCATTCACGCTGGCTTCGTCGTAATTGGGCGCTTTGCCACCCCGCAAAATAACGTGGCAATCGGGGTTGCCTTGAGTTTGCACAACGGCCACTTGGCCGTTCTTGTGCACAGACAAAAAGTGGTGACCACGTGCTGCAGCTTGTATCGCATCCGTGGCAATTTTGATGTTGCCATCGGTGCCATTTTTAAAACCAATGGGTGCTGACAGGCCGGACGCCAATTCACGGTGAACTTGGCTTTCAGTGGTTCGTGCGCCAATGGCCCCCCAGCTGATCAGGTCACCAATGTATTGGGGTGAAATCACATCCAAAAATTCACTGCCAGCCGGTAGCCCTTGGCGATTAATTTCAATCAGCAATTGGCGGGCGATGCGCAAGCCTTCATCAATTCTGTAACTTTCATCAAGGTAAGGGTCGTTGATCAAGCCTTTCCAACCCACCGTGGTTCGCGGTTTTTCGAAGTAGACACGCATCACAATTTCCAAGCTGCCTTGGTACTTGTCGCGCAAGGGCTTTAAGCGTCTCGCGTATTCCAGGGCAGCAGCAGGGTCGTGAATCGAGCAAGGGCCAATGACCACCAATAAGCGATCGTCCTTGCCCGCGATGATGTTGTGAATTTTGCGGCGGGTCTGCGAAATCAAAGTTTCCACAGCCGTTCCCGTGATGGGGAAAAAGCGCATTAAATGTTCGGGTGGTGGTAGCACGGTGATGTCCTTGATGCGTTCGTCGTCGGTCTGCCCCATGCGGTCCAAGGGGTTGACATAACGAGGCTCCGAACTGGCTTTGGCTTTGGTGTTCATCGTGTACTCCTGTCTGAAAAATAAAAAGTTGGCATCAAAAAAAACCGCCGGGGGTTGAGTCCGGCGGTTGGTAGAGGGGTTCAGTGACTTATGCGCTGGCCTCTCGTCCGCCTGGGACTGAGAATGCAAAATAAAAGCCAAATGAGCTGTAGCGCTGGTTCATGGAGAAAGAATGTAGCACAAGTTTTGCTGAGTTTTCTGAAAACAGATCAACAAACCCAGAGTTTAAGCCGTGCCGCCCACGGTGAGGCCCTCAATGCGCAAGGTGGGCTGACCCACACCCACAGGCACACTTTGCCCTTCTTTGCCACAAACTCCCACACCAGAATCAAGGCGCATGTCATTGCCAATCATGCTGACTTGTTTCAGACATTCTGGCCCACTGCCGACCAAAGTTGCCCCTTTCACAGGGTATTGAATCTTGCCGTTTTCTACCCAGTAAGCTTCGCTGGCAGAGAAAACAAACTTGCCACTGGTAATGTCCACTTGCCCACCACCGAAGTTGGTGGCGTACAAACCTTTCTTGATGCTGGCGACAATCTCTTCGGGTGATTGATCGCCACCCAGCATGTAAGTGTTGGTCATGCGCGGCATTGGAATGTGCGCATAGCTTTCACGGCGACCATTGCCCGTGGGCTTCACGCCCATCAGCCTTGCGTTCATGGCGTCTTGGATGTAGCCTTTCAAAATACCGTCTTCGATGAGCACATTGCGTTGGCTGGGGCAACCTTCATCGTCCACATTCAAAGAGCCACGTCGATCTGAAATGGTGCCATCGTCCAACACGGTCACGCCCTTTGCTGCGACGCGCTTGCCAATCATGCCGCTAAACGCGCTTGAGCCTTTGCGGTTGAAATCGCCTTCCAAGCCATGGCCAATGGCTTCATGCAACAGCACGCCCGGCCAGCCTGGCCCAAGCACCACGGTCATGACACCGGCAGGGGCTGGGCGCGCATCCAAATTGGTCAAAGCCGCATGCACAGCGTCATTCACATAAGTGT
>JBIKOZ010000294.1:0-2843 GCA_044357745.1 Limnohabitans sp.
GCTTTGGCCAAGGCTGACACGGTTAAGTTGAGCTCCCAAGGCCTCTCGGATGAAGAAATCATGCGTCAATTGGGGCGCCCTGGCTTGCATCCAGAAGGCCGGTTTTATCCTGACACTTACACCTACTCAAAGGGTGCGACCGACATTTCGTTGATGAAGCGGGCATTGAAATCAATGGACCAACATTTAGGTCAGGTTTGGTCAGAAAAACGCAGCCAAACCATTTTAAAAACGCCCGATGAGTTGCTTATTTTGGCCAGCATTGTGGAGAAGGAAACGGGCAGGGCGGTTGAACGCCCAATGATTTCTGCGGTCTTTCACAATCGCTTAAAAATTGGCATGCGTTTACAAACCGATCCAACCGTCATTTATGGCCTGGGTGATGCTTTCGATGGCAATTTACGAAAAGTTGATTTAAAAACCGACACGCCCTACAACACTTACACACGATCAGGCTTGCCGCCCACACCCATTGCCATGCCTGGCAAAGCCGCTATGCTTGCTGCCATAGCGCCATCCTCTTCCACTGCGCTTTATTTTGTGGCGCGCGGTGATGGTTCCAGTTATTTCAGCCAATCGTTGAACGAACACAATCAAGCCGTGAATCGATATCAACGCGGTATTTCTGTACAAGGTAAATAGAGACCATGAACCGATCTTGGTTTATCAGTTTTGAAGGCATTGATGGCGCCGGTAAGTCAACCCACATCGAGGGCTTGTCTGAATGGTTTAAAAGCCGCGGTCACCATGTGACCTTGACGCGAGAGCCCGGTGGTACACCGTTGGCTGAAAAATTCAGAGAACTGGCACTGCATGAAAGCATGGACCCCTTGACGGAAGCGCTTGTGATGTTTGCTGCCCGACGCGAACACTTGATTCATGTCATTGAACCTGCTTTGGCGCGAGGCGACGTGGTCCTTTGTGATCGTTTTACAGATGCAACCTTTGCTTATCAAGGGGGAGGGCGTGAGTTTGATTGGGGTGTTTTGCAAACACTTGAAAAGATGGTTCAGAATGTTCCAGCCCATTTGATTCGCCAACCCGATCTCACGATTTGGTTCGATCTGTCACCAGAAGTGGCTGCTCAGAGATTGTCTAAAGCACGCATCCCCGATAAGTTTGAATCACAACCTGTTTCATTTTTTCAAAAAGTACGTGCGGGTTACGCCAAACGAATGGCAGAAACACCTTCAAGATTTGCCCAAATTTCGGCAGATCAGTCGCGCGATGCCGTCTGGCGCGATGTTTTAAGCGCAGTAGAAAACGCCTACAAATGATGAGCAAACTGGCCCCCTGGATCTTTCAACAAACGCAAAGCCTATTGGCACAACAAGGCCACGCTTGGTTGCTGCAAGGTGCATCTGGCTTGGGCCAATACGACCTGGCAACAGCCTTGGTGGGTGCATGGTTGTGCGAATCTGATCATGCCCATGTTCAAGGTGCTTGCGGTGAATGCGGCAGTTGCCATGCCTTAAGCGTGCACACCCATGCAGATCTTTTCGTGCTCATGCCGGAAACTGTTTTGCTAGAGTTGGGTTGGCCTTTGAGTGAAAAAGCGCAAGCTGAGATTGATCAAAAAACTCGAAAACCCAGCAAAGAAATTCGCATCGAAGCCATGCGTGATGCCATCGAATTTTCACAGCGAACCAATGCAAGGGGGCGCGGTAAAGCGGTGCTGGTTTTTCCAGCCGAACGCATGAACCACATCACTGCCAACGCATTGCTAAAAACATTGGAAGAACCCCCAGGCGATGTTAAATTTGTTCTGGCCAGTGAAGCTGCGCATCAATTATTGCCCACCATTCGAAGCCGTTGTTTGATACACACCATGGCTTGGCCTCCAACCGCAGAGGCCGCCCAATGGCTCCAATTGAAAGGGATGTCTGCTGAAGAGGCTGGCGTTCTTTTGAAGTCTGCAGGTGGGCGGCCAGATGAAGTTTTACGCCAAAAAGACTTGGGTGAGTCACAGCAATGGTGGTCTCAATTTCCGCGTGCCATGCTAGTGGGAAATGCGAGTTTCTGTAGCGAGTTACCGCCCAGTGAAGTGATAGATGCCCTTCAAAAACTTTGTCATGACTTAATGATGGTGCGCATTGATGCCGAGACCCGGTTTTTCAATGCCAGTGATCTGCCCCCCCTTAAAGTTTCTTCTCCTCATTTATCAGCATGGTTCAAACGTTTATCGAAGGCGTCCAGATCTTCTGAACACCCTTTCAATGTCGGACTCATGCTAGAAGCTTTGTGCACTGAAGCGCGCGAAGTGATGAATTCACCTGCCTAATATGTACACAGACTCCCATTGCCATTTGTCGTTTCCTGAATTGCGCAACAACCTTCAAAACATTCGCTCTCACATGTCTGCTGCGCAAGTGAGTCGGGCTTTGTGCATTTGCACCACCATGGAAGAGTTTGACCAGGTGCATGAGCTTGCAAGCACCTATGACAATTTTTGGAGCACTGTCGGTGTTCATCCCGACAATGAGGGCATTTACGAACCTACAGTTCAAGATTTAGTAACGAAGGCGGCCTTACCCAGAGTGGTTGCTGTGGGTGAGACGGGTTTGGATTACTACCAAATGGACGCGCGCAAAGGGGGCCGGACTGTGAATGACATGGAATGGCAAAGGGAGCGATTTAGAACGCACATCAGGGCGGCACGTCAATCCAAACTGCCAATGGTCATCCACACCCGTTCAGCTTCCGATGACACGCTCAACATCTTGAAAGAAGAGGGTGAAATAGGGGATTCAGGCAGTGCAGGGGGTGTCTTTCACTGTTTTACAGAAACACAAGCTGTCGCAAAAGGGGCCTTGGACTTGGGCTATTACATTTCATTCTCTGGC
>JBIKOZ010000295.1:0-2837 GCA_044357745.1 Limnohabitans sp.
TTTATTTGCTCGACAACGGTTGCTTGTGTTGCACCGTCACTCATTCATTGCGTGAAACACTTTTAGAGATCAAAGACCTGACGCATCGACTGGGCCGCCCCGCTTTGCGACGTGTGGTCATCGAGACCACAGGCTTGGCCGATCCATTGCCCGTCATGCACGCTTTATTGGGCGACAGGGCGCTGATGCAGCATTTCCGTCTTGGGCAAGTCATTACTACGGTGGATGCGGTCCAAGGACTGCATCAGCTGAAAGCGCACCTCGAGTCTCGCAAGCAGGCCAGCGTGGCCGAACATTTGGTCATCACCAAAATCGACATGGTCCAGCCCCAAGCCTTGCTTGAGCTGCGCCAGCAATTGCAGGGCATTAATCCCTACGCGCAAATCACCGAATCGGTTTCGGGTCAAGCTGCAGCATCTATCTTTACATCTGATTTGAACAGCAGTACCTTCAAGCTATTACCACAAGCTTTAACCGATAAGCCTGAAGTCTCTTTACACAGCGCCGACATTGGCAGTTGGAGCGTCTTTACAGACATTCAGCCTACATGGGTGGGCATTGCCGCTTGGTGGCATTTACTCACGCTCAAGTTTGGCAATCAATTGCTCAGATGCAAGGGCTTGTTGGCCGTCCAAGACGCCAAACCTTTTGTACTGATTCAAGGGGTTGGCAAAGTTTTTCATTCACCCACTTTTTTGCAAACATGGCCCGACGCCGATTCGCGCGGGCGAATCGTTTGCATTGGCCAAAACCTG
This sequence comes from Limnohabitans sp., assembly GCA_044357745.1. Taxonomy (GTDB): domain Bacteria; phylum Pseudomonadota; class Gammaproteobacteria; order Burkholderiales; family Burkholderiaceae_C; genus Limnohabitans_A. The sequence continues at coordinate 756 of JBIKOZ010000295.1, forward strand.
GATGCCGCATGGCTTCAATCCAGCCTCAAAGCGCTCACGCTCACAGAGGCTTCTTGTAGGCCGCGCAACCTTGAAGAATTGAACGAATGTTTTTGAAACGAGTCACGCATGAAAACCCCTGAATTTGTCTTGCGCGGTGGCACTGTGGTGGATGCCAGCACCGACGGTACGCCCATGGATTTGCTCATTCAAAACGGCAAGATTTCTGCACACTTACCCCCCGGCACCCCCGTTGACGCTTCGATTCCCGTGCAGTCAGCCAATGGATTGCATGTTTTCCCAGGCCTGATTGATGCGCACGTGCACTTTGGCTTTGGCGAGAAGATCACCGAATATGAAACCGAAACCATCTATGCAGCTCAAGGTGGCTTCACCACTGTGTTGGGATACTTTCTCAATAACGAAGCCTATGCAGACGTTTACAAACGTGAACAAGATTACGCTCGCACGCGTGCCTACATTGACTATGCTTTTCACTTCAGTACAGCCAATGAAGAGCACATTCGAGAATTGGATGACTACGTCAAAACCTATGGCGTGACTTCGTTCAAATATTTCATGAATTTCAAAGGTGAAGAGGGTCGATACTTGGGCCTTGACGGCACTGATGATGGTTATCTGTTTGATTTATTGTCCAAAGCCGCCAGCATTGGCGATGTCAAAGTGGTGTGCCATACCGAGAACATTGAGGTTGTGAATCGCATTCGAACGCGCATTCAAGCCAGTGGTGGCTCAACGCTCAAAGATTGGTCTCACGCCAAACCTGCTTTCACGGAGGCCGAAAGTTGCGTGCGTGCCATGTATTTTGCAGAGCATTTGGGTGCACAAATTTATATCCCTCACATCAGTACGCGCATGGCTTTGGATGAAGTACGCAAATGGCGCACGCGATACGAGAAGGTGTTTGTTGAAACATGCCCCCACTACCTAACGCACACAGAAGACTCCGACTTGCTGGGCATGGGCAAAGCCAACCCCCCCTTTAGAAGTGCTGACGATGTGGCGGCCATGTGGGAAGGTTTACAAGACGGCAGTATTGATGTGGTTGCTTCTGACCACTGCCCGCGCAAACGCGCCACCAAAGAAAAACCATTGTGGCTGGCATCGCAAGGTTTTCCTGGCACCGCCACCATCTTGCCCGTGCTGTTGCACGAGGGTTACCACAAAGGCCGCTTGAGCCTGCGCCGGATTGCGGAGGTACTCACCAAAGCACCCGCCAAAATTTTCAACGTCGCGCCTCTTAAGGGCAGCTTGGATATTGGATCAGATGCAGATATTACGTTGGTCGATCTGAACTTGAGCCGAGTTGTTAACCCTGCTGAATTGGGATCGTATTCTGATTACAGTCTTTATGAAGGCCAAAACCTCAAAGGCTGGCCTGTTCAAACCATTGTGCGAGGCAACACTATCATGTCTAACGGCAAGATGGTGGGCCAACCTGGCTATGGCAATTACATCTTCCGCTCACTGGCTGAGCCCAAAGAAAGAGCAAGCTCATGAAACCTTGGCACGGCATTATCAGCGACGAAGAGCAGCGCGCCTATCGCGCCGCAGGGTTTGGTCGACCTACAGGCATTGGCAAGCGCCCTGCCTTACTGATCATTGATGTTCAATACCGCACCACAGGCACGATGCCGCTGCCTTTTTTTGAAGCCATCAAAGAATTCCCCACCAGCTGCGGTGAAGTGGCCTGGAAAGCGGTTGGTAACATCAAATTGTTGGCCAATGAATTTCGCAAACGCGGCTGGCCTGTGCTCTACCCCCACGTTGCGCCCAAGGTCCAAAACGAAGGGGGTCGATTGGCAGACAAAGTGCCCGCCATTATGAACATCGCTGCCAATGGCTATCATTTCGTGAAAGACATTGAACCTCAGCCTGGTGATGTCTTGTTGCCTAAAAAACATCCCAGCGCATTTTTTGCAACTGCCCTTGCCAGCCACCTCATTGACTTGCAAGCTGATACCTTGATTGTCACAGGTTGCAGCACCAGTGGCTGTGTGCGTTCAAGTGTGGTCGATGCGTTTTCATTGAACTTCAAAGTATTGGTGCCAGAAGATGCCGTCTACGATCGAAGCCATGTTT
>JBIKOZ010000026.1:0-10044 GCA_044357745.1 Limnohabitans sp.
GCAAAGCCAGTTTTCAAGCCACTGAAGACTTTTTACGAAATATTCAAGATCACTTGCCAGCCAAGCCCAAAGCCATTTTGATCATCACGGCGCATTGGGAAACTCGGATCCCTTCTTTCACGGGTGGTTTAAACCCTGAACTCATTTATGACTATTACGGATTTCCACCGGAAACTTATACGTTGAAATATGCAGCGCCCGGTTTGCCCGCTTTGGCCAAGCGCGCAGCAGATTTAATTCAGCAGACGGGGATGCCTGCACTGGTGGACGATGGCTATGGCTGGGACCACGGTGTGTTCATTCCGTTGAAAGTGATGTTTCCATCGGCTGAGATTCCAGTGGTGGCCATGTCCTTGCACGAAAGTTTGAACCCTGAGTTGCACAGTCAATTGGGCCGTGCACTGAGCCCACTTCGCGATGAAGGTGTCCTCATCGTGGGGTCGGGTATGAGTTACCACAACCTGAGAAATTTTGCGGACTATGCTGCCGAGTCCTATGAATTTCACGACTGGACAGACCAGGCCTTGGCAGGTAGCTGGGATGAGCGATGCAGTCGCCTGTCGGGCTGGCAGATGGCGCCTGGCGGTCGTGCTTCGCATCCCCGAGAGGAGCACTTGCTACCCTTGATGGTGGCCAGTGGTGCGGGCTCTGATTTACCTGGGCGCTCTTTATGGCGAGGCGCAGTAGGGCCCACCTGTGTAGGGGCTTGGGCTTTTGATTGAACAATCGATGCGTCAGCAGCATAATCATGCACAACATGAATACCATCACCGATTCAAAAGGTTCAATTGAGCCGCTCATCGAGGCGCATCGACATACCAAAGGCGCCTTGCTGCCCTTGTTGCATGCCATTCAAGAAAAAATGGGGTTCATCCCGCCTGAATCGGTCGCTGACATTGCCAAGAGCCTGAATTTGTCCCGCGCTGAAGTGCATGGTGTCATTACTTATTATCATTTTTTCAGAAGTACACCTGCAGGCCGGCATGTGGTGCAGGTGTGTCAGGCTGAAGCATGCCAGGCATGCGGTGCCAACGAACTCATGGCTTTCGCAGAAGAGACTTTGGGATGTCGATCGCATCAAACAACGCCCAACGGTGCGGTCACGCTAGAGCCTGGTTATTGCTAGGGTTTGTGTGCGTCATCGCCCGCTGTTCAAGTGAATGACAAATTGCATGCGCGTGTCTCAACGAACAAGTTAAAAATTCTGTTGGCCCAATTGGAGGGCGCGACATGAATGCCTGTAAAGTTTTTGTGCCACGCGACAGTGCCGCACTAGCAGTGGGTGCAGATGAAGTTGCCAAAGCTTTTATGGACGAAGCGGCTGCGCGCGGCTTGAACATTCAAGTTGTTCGCAACAGTTCACGTGGCATGTTTTGGCTTGAGCCTTTGGTCGAAGTCGAAACACCCCAAGGCCGAGTGGCTTACGGACCTGTTCAGGCAAGCGATGTGAAAGCGCTTTTGGACGCTGGCTTGCTTGAGGGGCAAAAGCATTCGCTGTGCCATGGCCTCACAGAAAAAATTCCCTATTTGGCTCAACAAGAACGTCTCACATTTGCCCGCATGGGTGTGACAGATCCTTTGTCTTTGTCAGACTACAAAGCGCATGGGGGCTGGGCGGGACTTGAACGCGCGCTGTCCATGGACGGTGCCGCCATGGTTCAAGAATTAACCGAGTCGGGCTTGCGCGGCAGAGGTGGTGCCGCTTTTCCAGCTGGCATTAAGTGGCGCACCGTATTGCAAGCATCTGCACCCCAAAAGTATGTCGTGTGCAACGCAGACGAAGGCGACTCAGGTACCTTTTCTGATCGAATGACCATGGAGGGCGATCCCTTCATGTTGATTGAAGGCATGCTGATTGCGGCCTTGGCCGTGGGTGCCACTGAGGGTTATGTCTACATTCGCTCAGAGTATCCGCATGCCATCGATGTGATGCGTCAAGCCATCCAGTTGTCGGTTGATGCTGGCTATTTGGGCGACAACATCAGTGGCAGCGGCAAAGTATTTCATTTGCATGTTCGCAAAGCCGCAGGCTCTTATGTGTGTGGTGAAGAGACCGCGATGCTAGAGAGCATTGAGGGCAAGCGAGGCGTGGTTCGTGCAAAGCCTCCGCTACCCGCCATCGAAGGTTTGTTTGGCATGCCAACGGTTATCAACAACGTCATCACCTTGGCATCCGTGCCCATCATTTTCTCAAAGGGTGCGGCTTTTTATCGTGACTACGGCGTAGGACGTTCTACGGGAACGCTGCCTTTCCAATTGGCTGGCAATGTGCAACATGGCGGGTTGGTGGAAAAAGCATTTGGCCTGAGCTTGCGCGAGCTTTTGTTTGATTTTGGCGGTGGCAGTCGCAGTGGCAGACCCATTAAAGCTGTGCAAGTGGGCGGGCCATTAGGGGCTTATGTGCCTGAATCGCAGTGGGACTTGCCATTGGACTACGAAGCCTATGCCGCTGTTGGGGAAGTCGTAGGGCACGGCGGCATTGTGGTTCACGACGACACTGCCGACATGTCCAAATTAGCCCGCTATGCCATGGCGTTTTGTGCTTTAGAGAGTTGTGGCAAGTGCACGCCTTGTCGAATTGGTTCTACGCGGGGTGTTGCAGTGATTGACAGAATCAGAGCCAATCACAACAAAGAGCAGCAAGTTCATTTGTTGCGTGATTTGTGCAATACCATGCTCCACGGCAGTTTGTGTGCCATGGGGGGGATGACGCCTTATCCTGTGCTGTCTGCGCTTAACCATTACCCTGCAGACTTTGGCATTGAAGTGCCTGCATCTGAGAATGCTTAAGGAGTTTCCAAGTTGAACTATTCCCAACAAGATATTGATTACGGCACGCCTGCACGCCAGTCGGAAGTGATTGTTGATCTCACGATTGACGGGTACTCAGTTTCTGTGCCCCAAGGAACCTCCTTGATGCGTGCCGCCATGGACGCGGGTATTCAAGTTCCTAAGCTGTGTGCCACCGACAGTCTTGAGCCCTTTGGCTCGTGCCGCTTGTGCTTGGTTGAAATTGAGGGCCGTAAAGGAACACCTTCTTCTTGCACCACACCTGCTGAAGCGGGCATGGTGGTTCATACCCAAACGCATAAACTGCAAGAGCTGCGCAAGGGTGTGATGGAGTTGTACATCAGTGACCATCCGCTTGATTGCCTAACCTGCAGTGCCAATGGCAATTGCGAATTGCAAACACAAGCGGGTGTCGTGGGGCTTCGCAATGTGCGTTATGGCGTGGGTGCTGAGGCGGGCGCACACCACTGTGATTTAGAGAAAGATGAATCAAACCCCTATTTCACCTACGATCCGAGCAAGTGCATTGTGTGCAATCGATGCGTGCGGGCTTGTGAAGAAACGCAGGGCACATTTGCACTCACTATTTCAGGCCGTGGCTTCGAGAGCCGTGTCTCGCCTGGGCAAGATCAGTCGTTCATGGAGAGCGATTGCGTGTCATGTGGCGCTTGTGTGGAAGCATGCCCCACTGCCACCCTCCAAGAAAAATCGGTCATTGAACTAGGGCAGCCTGAGCACAGTCTCATCACCACGTGTGCCTACTGCGGTGTGGGGTGTGGTTTCAAGGCGGAGATGAAGGGCAACACCGTGGTGCGCATGGTGCCATGGAAAGATGGCAAGGCCAATGAAGGCCATTCATGTGTCAAAGGACGCTTTGCTTGGGGCTATGCCACCCACCAAGACAGAATGACCACGCCCATGATTCGTGACCATATTTCTGACCCGTGGAAGGTGGTCAGTTGGGATGAGGCTTTGAATTATGCCGCGTCCAAATTTAAAAAAATACAAGCAGCGCATGGTAAAGACTCGGTGGGCGGCATCACCTCTTCACGCTGTACCAATGAAGAAACTTATTTGGTGCAAAAACTCGTTCGTGCAGCCTTTGGCACCAACAACGTCGACACTTGCGCACGGGTTTGTCACTCCCCCACAGGGTATGGCTTGGGACAAACCTTGGGCACCTCTGCGGGCACTCAAACTTTCAAATCAGTAGAACACGCCGATGTGATTGTGGTCATAGGCGCTAACCCGACCGACGCCCATCCCGTATTTGCATCACGCATGAAGCGACGCTTGCGTCAGGGTGCGCGCCTGATTGTGGTCGATCCGCGCAAAATTGACCTGGTCGATTCAGTGCATGTGAAGGCCGATCATCACTTGGCTTTAAAGCCAGGCACCAATGTGGCCCTCATCACCGCCATGGCGCACGTGGTGGTCACTGAAGGATTGATTGCAAATGCTTATGTCAAAGAGCGCTGTGATGACAAGAGCTTTCAGGAATGGCGCGACTTTGTCGCCAAGCCAGAAAATTCACCTGAAGCATTTGAGTCTGTCACGGGCGTGGCTGCGTCTGAGGTTCGTGCAGCCGCACGCCTTTATGCAAGTGGCCCCAACTCTGCCATTTACTATGGCCTGGGGGTGACGGAGCATGCGCAAGGTTCAACCATGGTGTTGGGCATTGCCAATTTGGCCATGGCCTGTGGCATGGTGGGGCGTGAGGGCGTGGGCATCAATCCGCTGCGCGGTCAAAACAATGTGCAGGGCAGTTGCGACATGGGCAGCTTCCCGCATGAACTGCCTGGCTATCGACATATTTCAGACACCATCACGCGCAACTTGTTTGAAGATGCGTGGGGTGTGAGCATCAGTCCCGAGCCAGGTCTGCGCATTCCCAATATGTTTGAAGCGGCGCTGGATGGCAGTTTTAAGGGCTTGTATTGCCAGGGAGAAGACATTGTTCAGTCGGATCCCAACACGCAACATGTGGAGGCTGCGCTGTCGGCCATGGACTGCATTGTGGTGCAAGACATCTTTTTAAACGAGACGGCCAAGTTTGCACATGTCTTTTTGCCGGGCAGTTCATACCTTGAAAAAGATGGCACTTTTACCAATGCGGAGCGCCGTATTTCACGCGTTCGAAAAGCCATGCCGCCCTTGGCGGGATGGGCCGATTGGGAGGTGACCTTGAAGTTTGCCAAGGCATTGGGATACGAAATGCATTACGACCACCCTGAGCAAATCATGCAAGAGATTGCCGAGTTGACGCCTAGCTTCAGGGGTGTGAGTTATGAAAAAATTGAACGCTTTGGCAGTGTTCAATGGCCGTGCAATGAAGACACCGAAGAAGCCGGCACGCCCATCATGCACATCGATCATTTTGTTCGCGGCAAGGGCAAGTTCTTTAACACCCAGTACATTGCCAGTGACGAAAAAGTGACTCAGAAGTTCCCACTGCTTTTAACAACAGGGCGTATTCTGTCGCAATACAACGTGGGTGCGCAAACACGGCGAACACTCAACAACATCTGGCACAGCGAGGACTTGCTAGAGATTCATCCGCATGACGCGCAAGAACGCGGCATCAAGGACAGAGATTGGGTGGGCATTGAGAGTCGAGCAGGACGTACCGTGCTGCGTGCCGATGTGACTGAGCGCATACAAGCTGGCGTGGTGTACACCACCTTCCACTTTCCAGAATCTGGCGCCAATGTGATTACCACTGACAGCTCAGATTGGGCCACCAATTGCCCTGAGTACAAAGTGACGGCAGTGCAGGTCGTTGCAGTGAGCCAGCCTTCCGATTGGCAAAAGCGCTACGTTAAGTTCAGTAAAACCCAAGTTGATTTACTGCCTAAATTGAACGCTGGCCAAGCAGCGGTCATTGGAAAATGATTTCTAAGACAGCCGAACCGATGCCTGCCGGTGTGGTTCGGCTTGAAGTCACTGATTGTCAAAACCAGCAACGACTTACGCGGCAAGACTTTGTGGCGCAAGAGGTTCCTGTGGCGCTGGTATTCAATGGTATTTCTCATGCTGTGATGATGGCCACACCCGCCGATCTAGAAGACTTTGCGCTGGGTTTTAGCCTGACTGAAGGTTTGATCGACTCGCCCCAGGAGCTTTACAGCTTAGATGCGCGTGAAGTGGCAGAGGGCATTGAGTTGCACCTTCAGGTTTCTTCGGCTTGCGAGTGGCGATTGAAAGAGCGCAGGCGCACGCTGGTAGGTCGAACGGGGTGCGGCTTGTGCGGCACCGACAGTTTGTCGCAGGTGCGCCGAGTTCTAAAGCCTGTTCAATCAGTGGCCTTCAACGAACAGGCCATTTTGAATGCAGGGCTTGCCATGCAAAGCCGGCAAACCTTGCAGCAACTGACGGGCGCCACGCATGCGGCAGCATGGGCCAATCCATCGGGTGTGATTTTGCGTGTTCGCGAAGACATTGGCCGACACAATGCGCTAGACAAGTTAATTGGTGATTTGATTCGCAATCAAGTGGACCCCCATACTGGATTTTTGTGCATCAGCAGCCGCGCTAGCTTTGAGATGGTTCAAAAAACGGTGGTGTTGGGTGCGGGCTTGTTGGCGGCAGTTTCGGCACCTACAGCGTTGGCAGTGGCCTTGGCTCAAGAACACAATCTTGCCCTGGCGGGTTTTGTTCGCGACAATCACTTGGTGGCCTACAGTTTTCCTGAGCGCTTTGGCCTTAGCGCCAACGTTTAAACTTATTGGGTACTTCAGAACAATGGAAATCAATCATCTTGTTGGAATGGCCAATCGAATTGGTGATTTTTTTCAAAGCATGCCAAATCGCGAAGAAGCGAAAGATGGTATTGCCTTGCACATTAGCAAGTTCTGGGAGCCCCGCATGCGTGAGGCCTTGATTGCGCAGATAGACGATGTTGCCACTCAGCAGCTTCACGACATTGTTCGTGAAGCAGTGAAAGGCAATTTAGACATGCTTGCCACTAAAAAAGTGACGCCTCGAAATGCCGCTGTAAAACACACTTAAATTCAAGAGTTCAATTTTCAATGATTAACAAAATCGCAGATTCTGTCGCGCAAGCCCTGGAGGGCATCCCAGATGGAGCGACAGTTTTAATTGGTGGCTTTGGCACAGCGGGCATTCCCAGTGAGTTGATTGATGGTCTGATTGACCAAGGCGCACGTGACTTGGTGGTTGTGAACAACAACGCAGGCAATGCTGAGCATGGTTTGGCAGCGCTGCTGAAAGCCGGGCGAATCCGTAAAATCATATGCAGCTTTCCCAGGCAGACCGATTCCTACGTATTTGATGAGCTGTATCGAACCGGGAAAGTCGAGTTGGAATTGGTACCGCAAGGTAATTTGGCCGAGCGTTTGCGTGCAGCAGGCGCAGGCGTAGGTGCATTTTTTACGCCGACAGGGTACGGCACACTCATGGCTTTGAATGCCGATGGCACGCCCAAAGAGACGCGCCTGATTAACGGTAAGCATCACGTGTTGGAGTACCCCATTCATGGCGATTTGGCGTTGATCAAAGCAGAAACTGGTGACAGGTGGGGTAACTTGATTTATCGAAAAGCGGCACGGAATTTTGGTCCCGTCATGGCCATGGCTGCTAAGAAAACAGTGGCCACTGTGCACAAAATTGTTGAGTTGGGCGAGTTAGATCCTGAGTCTGTGATCACCCCCGGCATTTTTGTGACCAAAATTGTTCGCATCGATCACAAGACCACCGAAGGTGGAGGTTTCAAATGAGCAATTACAAGCCTAGAACCAAACAAGAATTGGCCCAGCGCGTTGCGCAAGACATCCCAGAAGGTGCCTATGTGAATTTGGGAATTGGACAGCCTACCTTGGTCGCCAACTTTATCCCTCCACAACGTGAAGTCATTCTGCAAAGTGAAAACGGTATTTTGGGCATGGGTCCAGCCCCCGCGCCTGGTGAAGAAGATTTTGATTTGATCAATGCGGGCAAGCAACCCGTCACGATGCTGAAGGGTGGGGCATTTTTTCACCATGCCGACAGCTTTGCCATGATGCGGGGCGGCCACATTGACATCTGTGTGTTGGGTGCTTTTCAGGTTTCAGCCACAGGTGACTTGGCCAACTGGAGCACAGGCGAAGAAGGCTCTATTCCGGCCGTGGGTGGCGCCATGGATTTGGCGGTGGGTGCCAAAGAAACTTGGGTCATGATGGACTTGCTGACCAAAAAGGGTGACAGCAAATTGGTCTCGGCCTGTTCTTACCCTTTAACGGGTGTCGCTTGTGTCAGTCGCATTTATTCAGACCTTGCAACCCTGGCCTGTGGCCCTCAAGGCCTCACACTCATCGACATGGTTGAAGGACTGGATGTGGAAACACTTTCAAGCATGATTGACTTGCCAATCAGGTCCTCGTCAAATTAATGCTAAGAGGGCTGATATGTCGCATCCATCGCTTCTGAATATGTTTCAGGTTTGGATTGGCCCCATCCCAACCACACCCGCATTCCCGATGATGGTGAATTGGTCAATGCACTTTCAAAAATTGCACCTAACGCAAAAGCGCTGCACCAATTGTTGGTCACCAACCCGCAAGCACTTTATTGGTTTGAAAATTGAGTTTGCGTTTAGCTTGAACTTCTAGGCGCATCAATAGGTATATTTTTTCTCAAGTTCATCAAAGTAGGGCTTATTGACCATGCGTTGACGCTCTAGGAATGGCACCACCACTGTCGGGTCTTCATCCAAGCGGCCATTCTGCTTGAGTTGGCCCAAAGACTTTTGCATGCCCAATGCGGCGCCTTGAAGCGCGGCATTGGCATAGAGCACCACACCAAACCCCAGCGCAGCCAATTCAGCTTGATCAAGCGCGGGAGTTTTGCCGCCAATCACAATGTTAATCAACTGTGGTCTTTCTAGGAGCTTGGTCAGGGCGCGCACCTCATCAATGCTTTCAGTGGCTTCTACAAACAAGATGTCAGCGCCTGCCTCCGTAAATTGGATGGCGCGCTCAATGGCTGCTTCAAAACCATATTTAGCCCGCGCATCGGTTCGGGCAATGATCTGAAAATTTTGATCTTGCCTGGCATCCACAGCGGCCTTGATTTTGGAAATCATTTCCTCGACGGGTGCCACGTCTTTGCCTGAAAAGTGACCACATCGCTTGGGAAACGTTTGATCCTCAATTTGAACGGCATCTGCGCCGGCGCGCTCTAACGCCCGCACAGTTTGACGCACATTCAGCGCATTACCGAAACCCGTGTCGATGTCCACGATTAAAGGAATTTCGACAGCATCGCGAATGGCAGATGTGTGCTCCACTACATCTTTCAAACTGATGAAGGCCAAGTCGGGTAGGCCGTAGAACATGTTGGTAAGGCCAGCGCCGCTGAGATAAACCGCTTCAAAGCCAAGATCGGCAATGGTGCGTGCACTCAATGCGTTGAATGCGCCAGGAACTAACAATCCGTTGCGTTGGTTGACACGATCGCGAAGGATTACTTTGGAATTTTTTCTCATAGTGATCTCAAGGTAAAAAGTGTGATGGTGATATCAATTCATTGTCGAAACGCCAACGCGTGGCGCTTTAACATGCCGGCCCGGAACCTGCGTGAATCCTGTTATTTCAAAATCAATAAGCTTCGAAGAGCAATAATTAATTGCAATTAGAGGCAGGTCATTGCTTGCGACTTATGGTCCGATTCAGTGGTCACAAAAATACTGTTTTAGCACTTATAGAATGAATTTGCTTACTTTTTAACTCACCACTACAGAGGTTAAACAAGTATTGACAGAAGGGCTAAATACTGAAATAGTTGCGCAACTATAAAGGAGTTCTCATGCGGTTTTTTATTTCGCTTTGCGCTAGCATCATATGTTTTTTCAGTCCATCACTGTCTATTGCTCAAACCAAGTGGGATATGCCCACGCCGTACGCTGATACTGAATTTCAAACAAAAAATAATTACCAGTTTGCAGAAGATGTTAAAAAAGCAAGTAATGGCGCTTTAAATATCCAAGTACACAGCGCTAACTCGTTGATTAAAAATCCAGAGATTAAACGCGCGGTTCAAACTGGACAGGTGCAAATTGGCGAGATCTTCAAGCCCAATTTAGGTCCAGAGGACCCGATGTTTGAGTTGGATGCAATTCCTTTTTTTGCAGCCAGTTACAAAGAGGCGCGGGCGTTGTTAGAGGTGTCTCGTCCTTCCATAGAAGAGAAGTTAATGAAGCAAGGTTTACGTGCGCTTTACATGGTGCCATGGCCTTCACAAGCTTTTTTCACTAAAAAA
>JBIKOZ010000297.1:0-2798 GCA_044357745.1 Limnohabitans sp.
GATGGAAATTCTGGAGATTTCAAATGCTGATTCGACTTTTGTACTTAAGCAGGGCCGCGGGCGCCATTACTGGCACTGTCACGGGGTCTATTTTAGAATTCGCCAGAGTCAATAATAAATTGGAAGGTATTACGGGCGTCTTGTGTCAAGGACAAGGCCTGTTTATTCAAATATTGGAAGGTGAGCGGCGTCCTGTCAATCGGCTTTATAACAAGTTGATCAAAGACAAGCGGCATCAGGATATTGAGCTGGTGTCGCTAGAAGAAATTAAAGAGCGCAAGTTTCCGAACTGGTCGATGGCGCATGTCGTCATTTCAGAAAATGATCCCATCATTCAACTCAAACACCCCGAATTCGATCCGTTTTCAGCATCAAGTGCTCAGATGTTGGCTCTGATCGATGACTTGCTGAATCAATCAACGCCCATCAATTAATTCACGGTTCCAAACAGGCAAGATACTTAATCGTCAACATCATTGCCGTGATCAAAATCTTTAAGCAGTGCATACCGTTGATTTCTTTGATCTTGAACCAATCGAATGACACGCTTCATTGGCACACCTACCAAAGCAAGCGCGTGAGTCGCTAACATCAAAGACCCTTCAATGGTCTCTGGCACCACTTCTGTCGCACCTGCCGCTTGAAGTTTTTCTAAATCCAAATCGTCTTGTGTTCTCACGATGACAGGGACTTTCGGGGCATGTTCTTTGGTTAAACCCAGCACTCGCAATGCGGATGGGTTGTCTAAATAGGTGACCACCACTGCACTCGCACGCTCGATGCCCACGGCCATGAGGGATTGCAGGCGTGCTGCATCGCCATAAACCACTTGCTCGCCATGCGATTGTGCTCGGCTGACTCGATCAGGATCCAAATCTAAGGCCATGTAAGGAATATTCTGGGTCTTGAGAAGTTTGGCTAAATTTTGACCGCAGCGACCATAGCCACAAATAATGATGTGCTTTTCTGCGTTGATACTTTTCTGCGCAATTTGAGTCATTTCAAGCGATTGCTGCAACCAGTCGCTGGCCGACCATTTCATCACCCATCGGTTGGCGTTCATGACAATGAAGGGCGTCGCCAACATGGAAAGCACCATGCTGGCCAGAACTGGGTTCAGCCAGTCTGCAGGAATCAATTGATTCTGCCCTGCTAGGGTGAGTAACACAAAACCAAACTCCCCAGCTTGGGCCAAATACAAACCTGTACGCAATGAAGTACCTTCACTTGCGCCACTTAATCGCGTCAGAACCGCAATCAGTGCAAATTTAAAGACAACTGGCACTGTGACCAAAAGTAAGACGAAGGCCCAACGATCCCAAATAATTCGCCAGTCCAGCATCATGCCAATGGTAATGAAGAACAAGCCAAGCAAGATGTCGTGAAAAGGCTTGATGTCCAACTCAACGCGATGCTTAAATTCTGTCTCAGAAATTAACATGCCTGCCACAAAGGCGCCAAGCGCCAAGCTCAGTCCGGCAAGCTCAGTCATCCAAGCCAAGCCCAATGTGATTAATAACACATTCAATACAAAGAGCTCCTCGCTTTGTCTGCGAGCCACCAACAGCAACCACCAACGCATCAGTCGCTGGCCACCCGTTAGCAGCAAGGTAATCAATACGGTGGCTTTCAGCGCTGCCTGTAACAAAGCAGGCAGCAATTCTTCTGGGGGCGCATTCAGCGCAGGAATTAACACCAGCAATGGAACCACCGCCAAATCTTGAAACAGCAACACGCCAACCACCCGCTTGCCATGCTCAGTGTCTAATTCCAAGCTGTCTGACATCAGCTTGATCACAATCGCAGTACTGCTCATGGCCAACGCGCCGGACAATGCCACCGCGGTTTGCCAATTCATTTGCCACAAAGTAGGGGCCATGGTGTTTAAAAACAGGGAGCCCATTGTGATCAAGACGATGGTGAAAATCACCTGCAAAAAACCCAATCCAAACACATGCCGTTTCATCGACTTCAACTTTGGCAAATTGAATTCCAGGCCAATGACAAACATGAGAAAGACGACACCAAACTCGGCCAGATGCCGGATACCCTCAGAGTTTTGAGCCAAGGCCAAGGCATTTGGGCCAATTAAGACTCCCACAAGCAAATAGCCCAGCATAGGCGGTAGTTTCAACAGGCGACAGCCCACGACACCCAGCACGGCGGCAAACAGATACAAGAGGGTTAATTCCAAGGATGACATGAGTCCATCCCGTCTAAAAAAACGGGACCATTAATTCTCAACCAGGACGGCGCTCAAAAGACTGCACATCATCGGGTATGTGGTGAAAGGCTTGCTTGTCTACTGTGAAGATTGCAATAACAACCACCCGTTAATTTCATCACGTCACCTTTTGAAAGTTAAAGCACCATCTTAGTTGAAGCGGTGAATACAAGTTGACCGATGAATGACAAAAGCATTTCATTTCACCTCAACAGCATTTTTTCGCTTTGGCAAGCTCTGTCTCATGAACAGTGCAGCCATGAGGCGAAAATTAAGGGTAAACACTGAAGCCAGATAAAAAATCAAAATCCATCAGAATTGACACAAAGAAAGATTAATCTATTGCTTTTTTTGAGGTGCTGTCTTTGAACACACCTTCTCATCCACAACAAGTCAATCTAGATAGGAGTTGATCATGAAGTTATTCCGTGTTTTGTTTCTCGTACTGCTGACCAGCTGGCTGAATGTGGCCTGCGCATCCACCACTGCCACTACTGCTACCTACGAGCCTGTTCGCGGTCAAGCCGGTAAAGATGTGATCTGGATCCCCACACCAGAAGGCCTGATCGAAAAA
>JBIKOZ010000027.1:0-9936 GCA_044357745.1 Limnohabitans sp.
CTAGCATTGACACATTTTAATGATGTAATTTGAGAATGAAATCTAAATTTCGTCATGTTGCCTTATTTGGCAAGTACCACACCATGGTCACGGGCGCCGCTTTGGAAAGCTCGCGTCGGGTTTTGGACGATGTTGCCCAATTTGTCAGCCGCATCGGCGCCGAGGTGGTCATGGAAAAAGGCACCTCCGAGCACCTGGGCCTGAACCTCTACCCCACCCTCACCATGGCCGAGATTGGCAATCAGTGTGATTTGGGCTTGGTGGTCGGCGGTGACGGCACCATGCTGGGCATTGGCAGGCAAGTGGCGCCTTTCGGGCTGCCCCTCATTGGCATCAATCAAGGACGTCTCGGCTTTATCACCGACATCCCTATAGAGGAATACGCCAAGACACTCCAACCCATGCTTTTGGGCCATTTTGAAGAAGAGCAACGCAGCATGTTGCATGCGCAAGTTTGGCGCGACAAGCATTGTGTCTTTGACGCCTTCGCCATGAACGACGTGGTGGTCAACCGCGGTGCCACTTCAGGCATGGTGGAACTGCGCATTGAAGTTGACGGCCGCTTTGTGGCCACACAGCGCGCAGACGGTTTGATTGTGGCCACGCCCACTGGCTCGACCGCCTATTCTTTGTCGGCCGGCGGCCCCTTGATGCATCCCAACCTGGGTGGCTGGGTCATTGCGCCCATTGCACCTCACACACTTTCAAACCGCCCCATCGTGCTGCCAGATACGTCCAAAATCAGCATTGAACTCGTGTCTGGCCGCGACGCTAGCGCCAACTTTGACATGCAATCATTGGCCAGCCTCATGATCGGCGATCAAATTACTGTCGAGCAGTCTTCCCACAAAGTGCGTTTCTTGCATCCGCAAGGCTGGAACTATTTTGACACCCTGCGCAAAAAAATGCATTGGAACGAGGGAGGCGTCTAAGCCATGGCTTTGCGTCACATCAGCTTGCGCGACTTTGTCATTGTTCGCGAGCTCGACCTCAACCTCTCGCAAGGTTTTAGTGTGCTCACTGGCGAAACGGGTGCAGGCAAATCCATTCTGATTGACGCCTTGCAAATGGCCTTGGGCGAACGCGCCGATTCAGGTGCAGTCCGAGAAGGTGCTTCGCGCTGCGAAGTGTCTGCAGAGTTTGACTGCCCTGCACAAGCGCACGCCGTGCTGGAAGATGCCGGCTTTGAAGTTTTAGACACCTTGCTTTTAAGACGCAGTGTCGACACGCAAGGCAAAAGCCGCGCATGGGTCAATGGCAGCCAAGCCACGGCAACACAGTTGCGTGCTTTGGGCGAAATGCTGTTAGACATTCACGGCCAACACGCATGGCAAAGCCTCACACGACCCGATGCTGTGCGCGGCTTACTCGATGCTTATGCTGGCCTGAACACTGATAGCCTTAAGTTGGCATGGCACACATGGCGCCAAGCCCAGCAAGCTGTGCAGACCGCCCGCAATGCGCAAGATTCACTGAGCCGCGAGCAAGAACGATTGGCATGGCAAATTGGTGAGCTTGATAAATTGGCGCCAGCCTTGGACGAGTGGGATGGTTTAAATGCGCAGCACACACGGCTCTCCCATGCACAAGCGCTGATTGATGCCGGTCAATCCGCCATCAACTCGCTTGATGGGGAAGAATCATCGCGACTCAATAGCGCACCAGGTGCTTTGGGCTTGCTGTCTCAAGCCATCGCGCAATTGCAAGATCAAGCACACGTGGAGCCAGAGTTTCAAAGCATTGCAGAAGTGCTTCAATCTAGCTTGGCGCAAGCCGAAGACGCTGCGCACTCTCTGCAGTCTTACCTGCGTAAAACCGATCTCGACCCCGATCGCTTGAACGAACTCGATCAGCGCATGTCGCAGTGGCTGTCTCTGGCGCGCAGGTACAAACGGCCCCCTGAAGAGTTGGCTTCTTTGCTAGCAGGCTGGAAGCAAGCGCTCAATGCACTCGAGGCAGCCAGCGATTTGGAAGGCCTTGAGGCCCAAGAAAAAGTGGCGTCGCAAGCCTATCAAGCTGAAGCCAAAAAACTCTCACAACAACGCAAAAAGGCGGCTCCCAAACTCGCTCAAGCTGTGACCCAAGCCATGCAAAACTTGGGCATGCAAGGCGGCCGCTTCGAAGTGGCTTTGATCGGTCTTGAGCAAGCCGCTCAACATGGCCTGGAAGACATTCAATTTTTAGTCGCCGGCCACGCTGGCAGTACCCCCAGGCCTGTTGGCAAAGTTGCATCTGGCGGCGAGCTCTCCCGCATTGCCTTGGCCATTGCCGTCACCACCAGCGAATTGGGCGAAGCTGGCACCTTGATTTTTGACGAAGTTGATTCAGGTGTGGGCGGCGCTGTGGCTGAAACAGTGGGTCGACTGATGAAACAGCTGGGCGTTCATCGCCAAGTCTTGGCCGTCACCCATTTGCCACAAGTGGCTTCTTGTGCAGACCATCATTTGCTAGTGAGCAAAGCCAGTGGCAAGGAAGGCGTGAGCAGCAACGTGGTGCCCATTGCAGGGGAGCAACGCGTCACTGAAATTGCACGCATGTTAGGCGGTGAAAAACTATCAGCAACCACGTTGGCACATGCCCGCGAAATGCTAACCAAGTAACTTTCTAAACTTTAAAAATCATGGAAATCGTACTTATCACTGGTATGTCAGGCTCAGGTAAATCTGTGGCTTTGCACGCCCTTGAAGATTCCGGTTTCTATTGCGTTGATAACTTACCGCCAGAGCTGCTGATCCCTTTTGCCGAGCTTGAGCACGATCGCAATGAAGAGCGTGTGGCCATTGCCATTGATGTGCGCAGCGCCAGCTCACTGCCTCTGATGCCGGGTCAATTGCAAGTCTTAGAAAGTCTGGGCTTCAAAATCACGTCTATTTTCTTGGACGCAGCGTCCGACACTTTGCTTCGGCGTTATTCAGAAACCAGGCGGCGTCATCCTTTGTCGGGTCGCAACTCAATAGAAGGCAAGCTGGCCCTTTCGGAGTCGATCGAATTCGAGCGCGAACTTCTTTCTCGTTTGCGGGAAAAAGCGCACGTCATTGACACCAGTTTTTTGCGTTCGCCTCAATTGCAAAGCTATGTCAAATCTTTGGTCAACTCATCCGGCGCCAAGCTCACTTTGGTTTTCGAATCGTTTGGCTTTAAACGTGGCATCCCTATTGATGCAGATTACGTGTTTGATGTGCGCATGTTGCCCAACCCACATTACGAATCTGCACTTCGCCCTCTCAATGGCAAAGACGAGCCCGTTCAAAAGTTTTTAGAAATTTATCCTGATGTGAAGCTCATGCAGGACCAGATCAAAACCTTCATTGAGCACTGGCTGCCTGCGCTCGAGAAAGACCACCGTAACTACATTACCGTGGCGATTGGGTGCACTGGGGGGCAACATCGCTCTGTCTATTTAGTAGAAAAACTCAGCCAGCATTTCAGCAATAACTGGCTCACACTCAAACGTCACAGAGAGTTAGACAGCAAGTGACGCACGGGGGTTGGCAAGCCCAGCACCTTCCAATCATTTTCTGCCCACCACGCACCTTTTGTAGGCGTTTGAGGCGCTTGATTCATCATGACTTTCATGACATGGCAATGTAAATCCTTGTGGGTGAGCACGTGCTTGAAAGTGGGCAGTAAAGTCCCTTGAGGCTCTTCGCTTAATTTCATTGTTTTTTTCAAACCTTTGACGTTCAGAGCTTCCTTGAGCGCCTCTTCCGATTCAAACACCGGCAAGCTGTAAAGACTGGCCCAAATGCCCTTGGCGGGCCGCTTCTCCAACCAAACCTCGCCCTTCTTGTTGAGCGCCATCAGCAACCACAAGACTTCACTGCTTCTTTTGAGTTTGCGCGTTTTGACGGGGAATTTTTCTGGGCTGCCTAAAGCATGGGCCTGGCATTCACCGCGCACAGGACAGCTTGGGCAATGGGGCTTTCGTGGCAAACAAAGTGTTGCGCCCAAATCCATCAGGGCCTGCGAGTAACGCGGCATGGCCGTTTTCAATTGGCGCGAAGGCAATGCTGCTTCTGCCTTTTCCCACAAAGTTTTTTCATTTTGACTCACCGATAAATCGGCGTCGTAAGCCCAAACTCGAGTTAGCACGCGCTTCACATTGCCGTCCATGATGGCCACGCGCTCAGAGAAACAAAAGGAGGCCACCGCCGCTGCAGTTGATCGACCAATGCCTGGCAGCGTCATTAATTCTTGAGCCGTTTGCGGAAACACCCCACCAAATCGCGTCATCACATCTTGCGCGCACTGATGCAAATTTCTTGCACGGCTGTAGTACCCCAATCCGCTCCACAAACCCATCACTTGATCTTGTGGCGCTGCGGCCAATTCGGCGACCGTTGGAAAGTGTGCCAAAAACTTGGCGTAGTAACCCAGCACCGTGGTGACCTGTGTTTGCTGCAACATGATTTCTGAAAGCCAGACCCGGTAAGGGTCCTGCGTGTTTTGCCATGGCAAGTGATTTCTGCCATGGGTCTTTTGCCAAGACACCATGGTCTCTGCAAAGGTCGGAGGCGCTTTCACAACTTTTGACATACAGAACAATAAAAAGTAGAGCGCTGTCCCTGCACAATTTGTTTGATGGGCGTCGCACAAACGCGGCATGGCAATCCAGCCCGGCCATAGACGGCTGCCTCAAGTTGGAAGTAGCCGCTGTTGCCCTGTGCGTTGACAAAATCTTTCAAGCTACTTCCGCCCTGCTCAACAGCTCTGGCGAGCACCTGCCTGATGGCAACATGTAGCTTGGCGATACGGGGTGCACTCAATTTTTGAGCCTTCACTGTAGGCCGAATGCCGGCTGAAAACAAAGCCTCAGAAGCGTAAATGTTGCCCACCCCCACCACCACCTCACCGGCCAACAGAACTTGCTTGACGGGCGCAGAACGCTTCTTTAAACCTTGCTGAAACAGCTTCAACTCAAAGCCATCGCTTAATGGCTCCATGCCCAGCTTGCCCAAAAGCTTCAAGGCGGGTTGATGGCTTTCAGACTCGGCCCAAACCGCAGCACCAAACCTGCGCGGATCATGCAAACGCAAGACACCCTGTGTGGTCACAAGGTCCATGTGGTCGTGTTTGCCGGCTGGCCCTTGACTGAGCGCGAAATTCAAACTGCCCGACATTCCAAGGTGCAACAACAAAACGCCCCGGTCCATGTCCAGCAAAAGGTATTTGCCCCGCCTTCGAACCCGCCATATGGTTTGACCCGCCAGCACCGAAGGCGCCACACCCAATGGCCATCTGAGTGGTTTGCCTAAATGCAAAGCCAAAACGCGCGCACCCGAAATTCGACTGGCAAAACTCAGTCGGGTCACTTCAACTTCTGGCAATTCAGGCATGAATTTGGCTTTAAAAGCAGGGTTAAATTGAACTGATGTCATCACCTCAGCACACCGTGTCGATTATGATGGGTCTATGAAGTATTGGATTTCTTCCATCGCATTAATCTGGGCCACCGCAGGTGTTTGTGCCGAGCCGCCCGCGCCCAACTCAAAGCTCAACGCCGCCTTGTTTTATCAACTGCTGTTGGGTGAGCTCAATGTGCAGGCTGGCGAACCCAGTGCAGGCTTTGCCATCTTGCTAGACGCTGCACGCAAAACTAAAGACGAAGCACTCTTTCAACGCGCCACAGAATTGGCACTTCAGTCACGTTCTGGCGACGCCGCGCTTCAAGCAACCAAGAACTGGAAAACCAGCATTCCAGATTCTCTTGAAGCCAATCGGTACACCTTGCAAATATTGTTGGCGCTTAACCGCATCGAAGAAGCCGGCCGAGCGCTCAAAACCAGCATTTTGGAATTGCCTGTCAAAGAGCAGTCAGCCGCCATAGGTTCCATCCCACGTATTTTTAACCGCGTGCAAGACAAAAACTTGGCAGCCAAAGTTGTTGAGCAAGCCCTCTCCTCGGCCATTCAAAATCCCACCACAGCCGCTACAGCTTGGACCACCATTGGCCGCATGAAGCGCGACGCAGGTGAAACTCAATCTGCCGCAGAAGCCGCGCGTTCCGGCCACGCAGCCAACCCCAAAGCGCCGGGCCCCATCATGCTCGCGCTGAGTCTGTTGAGCATTGCGCCCAAAGAAGTTCAGTCCATGATTTCTCAATACATGGCAGGTGATGCACTGCCTGATTTGCGCCTGGGCTATGCACGTACTTTGATCGATTTGAGTGACATGCAATCCGGCTTGGTTCAGTTGAATCAGCTCACCCAACAACACCCCGAATTTGCGCCCGGCTGGTTGTTTCTCGGTTTACTCCAAAGCGATTTATCGCAATCACCACTGGCCGAACAATCTCTCAAAAAGTATTTGTCACTGGCAGAAAAAACCAAAGATCCCGATTTGTCAGGCGGCTTGTCTGAGGCCTATTTCGCGCTCTCTCAAATGGCCCAAAAACAAGGCCTCTTGGTACAAGCTGACGAATGGTTGGCGCGCATTCCCCCAGACGCCGATCCCTTGAAAGTTGCCCTCCGTCGTGCCACCTTGGTATCCCAACAAGGACGAAAAGCAGACGGACTCAAAATTTTGGAAGGGGTCAAGGTCAACTCGCCACAACAAGTCAGGCTCAAGGCTTTGGCTTTGTCTCAATGGTTCAGAGAAGAAAAGCAAATCAATGCTGCTTTCAGCACCATTGAAAGTGCCTTGGCGCAATTTCCGGCCGATACCGACTTGCAATCTGAAATGGCCATGCTTTGCGAGAAGCTAGGGCGTTTTGATCAAATGGAAAGTTTGCTGCGCGGCTTGATGAAAACCAAACCAACTGATCCTCATGCGTTCAACGCCTTGGGCTATTCCTTGGCCGATCGAAAAATTCGCCTAGACGAAGCGCGCGAGCTGATCTTAAAAGCCATTCAGCTGGCACCTCGTGATCCCTTTATTCAAGACAGTTTGGGATGGCTTGAATACCGCGTTGGCAACCTACAAGAAGCCACCCGGATTTTGGAAGCCGCTTTCAAAGAGCGTCCCGATGCAGAAATTGCAGCCCACTTGGGTGAGGTTTACTGGGTCACAGGTCAAACAGAAAAAGCCGGCAAGATCTGGCGAGAAGGCCTCATGCTGAAGTCTGACAACGAGACCTTGCTTGACACCCTCCAGCAGTTCAAATTCAAGCCTTGAGTTTGACCATGACAAGTGAACACATGAGGCGCTTGCGGGTGGCATTCATGAGCAGCCTCATCTGCCTGTTAGCCGCTTGTGCGGGTACCCTTGCCACCCAGCCACTGGTGCCAAGCCAGGCTTCTTCAACGGACTCCCAAACAACCCATCCTGGTCAAGCTTCTCAAGAAAAAGCATTTCGAGCGGGCAGATTTTCTTTGGTCATTGACACCGAGCCCGTCCAGTCTTTCACCGCCTCATTTGAATTAGCAGGTGGCTGGCCAGACGCTGTCCTCACCATTTACAACCCACTGGGCATGCAGATGGCCCGCGTGGAATGGACACCACAAGCTGCACGCTTGATCCAAGGCTCTCAAATTCGGGAAGCGGTGAGTTTAGAAAGTCTAATTTTTCAACTCACTGGCACCCAACTTCCAGCAGCAGCTTTGGTCGATTGGTTAGGCGGAAAGCCAACCCCAGCAGAGGGCTGGAAGGTAGACGTCAGTGAATGGCATTTGCGCCGCTTAGTCCTTGAACGCATTCAACCATCGCCCCGCACCGTACTTCGCATAGCTTTTGACTCATGAAAACTTTGCGCAATGTTCTGGCCCCGGCCAAGCTCAATCTGTTCCTTCACATCACAGGTCGGCGCAACGATGGCTATCACCTGCTTCAATCGGTGTTCATGCTGATCGATTGGTACGACACATTGCACTTTGATGTTCGAGCCGACGGCCAAATTAGCCGTGAAGATCTAACCCTTACCTTGCCCGCAGAAGACCTGATCACACGCGCTGCCCGCCTTCTTCAGCAGGCCAGCGGCACTTCCTTGGGCGCCCACATTGCCATTGAAAAATCCATTCCTGCGCAAGCAGGCATGGGGGGCGGCTCCTCCGATGCGGCATCCAGTCTTTTGGCGCTGAACAAGTTGTGGGGCCTCGGACTTTCAGTCAAAGAACTGTCCGTCCTTGGCCTGAAACTAGGTGCCGATGTGCCCTTCTTTTTAGGGGGCCACAACGCATGGGTCGAGGGCGTTGGCGAAGTCATCACCCCTATTTCTTTGCCCGCTGCTCAGTTTGTGGTGGTCAAGCCGCCCGGAGGACTAGAAACAGCCAAAATTTTTGGCGCTGAGGCCTTAAAGCGAGATTCAAAGCCTGCTACAATTTCGGTCTTTGTGGCAAACCCGTATGGCTTCGGCCAGAACGACCTGCAGCCAGTGGCCCAGCGGCTCTGCCCCCAAATCAGCGAAGCAATTGAATGGCTTGAAACAGCCAGACTAGCGCCAGTTGTTGTCAAAGGCAGGATGACGGGCTCCGGAAGTGCAGTGTTTGCGCAAGTGCCGCGCGGCACGAATTTAAGCCAAATGCCTCAGGTTCCAGCAACTTGGCTCAATTGGCAAATTCAAATGTGTGGCAATTTGGAAGTTCACCCCCAAAAGGGTTGGGCTTCCAGCGACGATTGATCGGTCGGCAGCTCTAGATTTTCTAAAGCTGCCAACCCGTGTAGGGGAGTCGCCAAGTTGGTTAAGGCACCGGATTTTGATTCCGGCATGCGAAGGTTCGAGTCCTTCTTCCCCTGCCAAATGATTTACTCGCGTTCATTCGCTGTGTAAATCAAAGCGCGGTCAAACGCGTCATGATTGAAATTTGTGCGCTAACCCGCATCGGCCCATCATTTGATCGCTCAGAAGCTCATGCTGCAACCCAACGTAAATCCTCATTCCGACTTCATGGTCTTCACTGGCAATGCCAACCCCGTGTTGGCCGCCGAAGTTGCCTACGAGTTGGACGTATCACTCGGCTTGGCAGATGTTGGCCGTTTCTCTGATGGCGAGGTCAGAGTTGAGTTAAAGCAAAACGTGCGTGCACGTGATGTGTTTGTCATTCAATCCACATGCGCGCCCACCAACGAAAACATGATGGAGCTGCTGATCATGGTCGACGCGTTGAAGCGCGCCTCAGCAGGCCGAATCAGCGCCATCATTCCTTACTTCGGCTATGCCCGCCAAGATCGTCGCCCGCGCTCAACACGCGTGCCCATCACGGCCAAAGTTATTGCCAATATGCTTCAAGCAGTGGGTGTGAATCATGTTCTCACCATGGACTTGCACGCCGACCAAATTCAAGGTTTCTTCGACATTCCAGTCGACAACATTTACGCTTCCCCCGTGCTCTTGAGCGACCTGCGCCAAAAGAACTACGAAGACCTCATTGTGGTATCCCCCGATGTGGGTGGCGTGGTTCGCGCACGCGCACTGGCCAAACAACTCAATTGCGATTTGGCCATCATTGACAAGCGTCGTCCCAAAGCCAACGTCAGTGAAGTGATGCATGTCATTGGCGACATCGATGGCCGCAACTGCGTCATCATGGACGACATGATTGACACGGCCGGCACCTTGGTCAAAGCCGCTGAGGTTTTGAAAGAGCGCGGGGCCAAAAAAGTTTACGCTTATTGCACCCACCCTATTTTCTCGGGCCCCGCCATTGACCGCATTGCCAAAGGCTCTGCCCTCGATGAAGTGGTTGTGACCAATACCATTCCTTTGTCACAAGCCGCTGCGGCTTGCCCCAAAATTCGCCAACTCACTGTGGCGCCGCTGTTGGCCAAGACCATGCAGCGCATGGCCTACGGTGAATCGGTCATGAGTTTGTTCTCCGATCAAGACTGATCGGGAACATCATTGTGGGCTGCTTGACGGCAGTCCTTTTTTAAACAGAGCTGTACTGGTCGCGGTCGGCTCAACTTGGAGTTAGTTATGAAATTTGTCGCTTTTGAGCGCTCTATGCAAGGTACGGGTGCGAGCCGCCGTCTGCGCAATTCAGGTAAGACACCTGGTATTGT
>JBIKOZ010000298.1:0-2788 GCA_044357745.1 Limnohabitans sp.
CAAAAGTTCTAACAATTGAACCCAATCGTTTGCTATAATTTTTGGCTCAGGCTCTTTAGCTCAGTCGGTTAGAGCGATGGAATCATAATCCACAGGTCCGCGGTTCGAATCCGTGAAGAGCCACCAAACTTAGAGCCCCCTGTGAACACACCGGGGGCTTTTTTCATGGTCAATTCATGAAAGATATGGACTTGCTGCATGCACGCTGACAATCGCCGCGGTATTTTGGCCATGAGCTTGGCCATGGCATTTTTCATTGCCAACGACGCTTTGGTCAAACAAGTCAGCGCCACACTGCCTGGTTTCCAACTCATTTTCATTCGCGGCCTGATGGCCACCGGCCTCATTGCCATCATGGCGCAGGCCATGGGGCATTTGAAAAACTGGCGTCTTATGCTCAATCGCATGTTATGGGTTCGTGGTGTGATTGATGCCGTAGCGTCCATGACTTTTCTCACTGCATTGTTTCACTTACCTCTTGGCAACGCCACAGCCATCAATTTGGCATCCCCTTTGTTCATCACGGCGTTTGCCATTTACTACTTCAAAGAGCGCGTCACTTTTCAGCGCGGTGCATTCATCTTGCTAGGATTTAGCGGTGTACTCATGGTGGTTCAACCCGCCTCTGATGGGTTCAACGTGTATAGCGTCATTTGTGTCGTAGCCACCTTACTCCACGCCATGCGAGATACGCTCACGCGCGTAATCAGCCTTCGCATTCCCGTTCTGCTCATCACCTTGTCAACTGCCATTGCTGTTTCGATTGGGTCGGGCGTGGCTACCATGACGCAAACTTGGGCCCCCGTCACAGATGCCAATTTATTGATGTTGCTTGGAGCTTCTGTGTTTCTATCGTTGGCCTACTATTTTTTGATTGTGGCCATGCGCTCTGGCGAAATGAGCTTGGTAGCGCCGTTCAGATACAGCGGCCTACTTTTTGCACTGCTCATTGGCTACGTGGTTTGGGAAGAGCTTCCCAACCTGATGGCTTGGCTGGGTATCTTACTTTTAGTGATTTCTGGCCTCATGATTTTGCGAGAAGAACATCTCAAAGTTTCAAGCTAGCAGTCAACCCAGGGAGTTTTCATGCATCTACCCAGCCAGCAAGCTCGTCCCTCTATTTATTACAACTACCAAGTTTTCAAACCCTGGCTGCCCTCTCAAAATGGGCCTCAAGAGAAGAAAAAGGCAGTGATTGTGGGCGCGGGGCCAGCTGGCATGGTCACCGCCTTAGAGCTTGCGCGGCATGGTGTAGCCTCTGTGGTGCTGGCCACCGATTTGCAATTTTCTCAAGGCTCGCGCGCTATTGTATTTACGCGGCGCTCTATGGAAATTTTGCAGCAAGTGGGGGTCGCGCATCGCATCACAGAGAACGGTTTGCCATGGCGCTGTGGCAACTCGATTTATCGTGGTCAAAAAGTGTTTCGCATGGAAACACCGCATGATCCCGATGATCGCTTTTTTCCCATGATCAATATTCAGCAGCAGTACTTAGAAGAGTACCTGCACGATGCTTGCAATGCACATCCCCTCATTGATTTTCGTTGGGGCAACAAGTGGGTTCAAGCTGAACAGTTTGAGGGGGGCGTGAAAGCGCACGTCGATACGCCAGAAGGTCCCTACACCTTAGAAACAGAATGGTTGATTGCCGCAGATGGGGGGCGCTCTGAAATTCGGAGCCAAATGAATTTGAAACTGGAAGGTGCATCCTTTGAAAGTATCTTCGTCATTGCCGATATTCGCATTGACCTGCCCTACCCCACTGAGCGTTTGGCATTTTTTGACCCTGACTGGAATCGTGGCAACACCATCTTGATGCACAAAGAACCCCATGGCATTTGGCGCGTTGATTACCAACTGCCGCCAGGCGAAACCCCAGAAGAAGCATTGCGCCCAGAATCACTCAAACAACGCATCAATGCTCAACTCAAGATGATTGGTTTTGAAGGCAAGTCTTGGGAAATGGATTGGAGCTCTGTTTACTCGGCACGCACGCTCACTTTGCCTAACTATGTGCATGATCGAATTGTGTTCACGGGTGATGCCGCACATTTGCTGCCCATCTTTGGCGTGCGAGGGGCCAACACCGCGTTCCAAGATGCGCAGTCATTAGGCTGGCATTTGGCCTATGTTTTAAAAGGCATTGCCCCTGAAAAATTGATGACAAACCACAGCCAAGAGCGTGTTGGGGCAGCGCGCGAAATCATCACGGAGGCTGGTAAAAGCACGCGTTTCATGGCTCCGCCTAGTCGCGGATTTAGGTTGCTGCGCGATGCCGTTTTGTCTTTGTCTTTGACCGAAGAATTTGTACGACCTTTGTATCACTGGCGCACGTCTCGACCTCATGAGTACAAGCATTCTGCGTTAAACAGCATGTCTGATGACAATGCAAAGTTTAAGGGTGGGCCAACATTGGGTGCACCCCCTCAAAATGTTCAATTGAAATCAGATGACTTTTTGTTAGACCACTTGGGTGGCGGGTTTGACTTGGTTTATGTTGCGCCACATGAAAGCATTCCACCAGACCTGTTAAAAGCTGTTGAAGTTGCCAAGAACAAAGGTTTGCCATTGAAGCTGCTGGCCATTACACACGATCATGCGCATATCAAGGGTGCTGACCAAACATTGTTTGACCCTCAACAACGATTTCAGCTTCGTTACGCACTCTCAGCAGGCGGTGCTTATTTATTCCGACCCGATCAACACGTGTGTGCTCGCTGGCTTCAAGTAGATGCCACACGATTGCTTTCCAGTCTTCAACATGCGGTATTGCAATGAACCCTAACAA
>JBIKOZ010000096.1:0-6284 GCA_044357745.1 Limnohabitans sp.
GCCCACAGGGCCAACATAGGCAAAGGCCACCTTCAGGGGCTCTGCTTTAGGTGCTGCTGCGGGTTTTGCTTCTTCTTTTTTGCCACAGGCCACGAGAGCGGCAGCAGTGACCAAAGAAATGGCGGCGATTTTGAGAATCGATCGCTTGTTCAGAACTGTCATGAAATTTCCTTTATGGATGGTAGGGGCTGGACGAATAAAAACATTATGAACTGGGATTAAAAGCTTTGCCAAGCGATGCAGGCATATTGACCCGGATCCAAGCAGGATTTCGGGAGATCAAGGCCAACACCACGATGGTTGCCAGGTAAGGCAGCGCAGACAGCCACTGGCTGGGCACTTGCACCCCCAAGCCTTGCAAATGAAACTGCAGCATGGTGACCCCACCGAACAAATAGGCGCCTAGCAAAATTCGCGCTGGCCGCCAAGTTGCAAAGGTGGTGAGGGCCAATGCAATCCATCCTTTTCCGGCCACCATCCCCTCAACCCACAGCGGGGTGTAAACCACGGAAATGTAGGCGCCCGACAAGCCGCACAAAGCACCGCCCGCAATGACGGCATACAGTCTGATGCGCCGCACAGAGTAGCCCAACGCATGCGCCGATTCGGGTGATTCGCCCACTGAGCGGAGCACCAAGCCGGTGCGAGTTTTATACAGGAACCAAATGAATGCGATGACAAAGGCAATCACACCATAAACGAGCGGATGCTGCTTGAAAAAAGCTGGCCCTAAAAGCGGAATGTCTGCCAACCATGGGATTTCAAAAGACGACCTGGGAGGCAACTTCTCTTGAACATAGCCAATTCCCACAAAGGCTGAAAACCCGACGCCAAACAAACTCAAGGCGAGGCCTGTAGCGTATTGGTTCGTACCTAAATAAATGACCAAGCCACCAAAGAGAGCCGCAAGCAATGCGCCTGCTCCCATGCCCGCCAAAAACCCCATTGCATCGCTGCCGGTGTGCACCACGGCGGCAAAGCCGGCAATGGCCGCGCAAAGCATCATGCCTTCAGCGCCTAAGTTCACCACCCCCGCTTTTTCATTGATCAACAAACCCATGGCTGCAATGGCCAAAACAGTGCCTGCGTTCAAGGTGGCTGCGATCAGCAATGCATATGACTCCATCACACTCTCCTCCGCTGCCATCGCAAGCGATACGTCACCAACGTGTCGCAGGCCAATAAAGTAAAAAGTAGCAGGCCCTGGAAGACGCCTGTGATTGACTTCGGCAAACCCATGCGCGACTGCGCCAATTCGCCGCCAATGTAAAACATGCTCATGAGCACCGCAGAGAACACCATGCCCACAGGGTGCAACCTGCCCACATAGGCCACGATGATGGCTGCAAAGCCATAGCCGGCCGGAACATAGGGTGTGAGTTGACCCAAGGGCCCTGCCACTTCCAAAGCACCTGCCAAGCCAGCAGCCCCACCCGAAACCAGAAGCGCCACCCACAAAGCTTTGCGTGAAGAGAAGCCTGCATAACGCGAAGCTGCCGGCGCCAAGCCGCCTACTTGCTGCGCAAATCCAGCCCGCGTTCTGAACAAGAAAATCCAAACCGCTGCCACGCCGATCAAGGCCACAATCAAACCCACACTGAGGCGAGAACCGCTCATCAGCCTGGGAATTTGGGTCACCGCTTCGAAGGTCTTGGTCTGAGGAAAGTTATAGCCTGCTGGGTCTTTCCAGGGGCCATAAACCAGATAGCCCAAGACCATGTCCGCCACATAGACCAACATCAAACTCACCAAAATTTCGTTTGCATGAAATGTGTCTTTGAGCCAAGCTGTGATGCCCGCCCAAAACATACCGCCCAAAGCACCCGCCACAACAACCGCCACAACGATCCATCGGCCAGTTTCTTTGTCGGCCAACAAGGCCACACCACTGGCCGCAACAGCACCCATCACAAATTGGCCTTCAGCCCCGATATTCCACACATTGGACCGATACGCCACCCCCAAACCCAAGGCGATGACCAGCAAAGGCGTGGCCTTGACCATGAGTTCGCCCAATGCGTAAGTCGACTTCAGGGGCTCCCAAAAAAACATCTGCAAACCCCGAATGGGATCTTTTCCCAACAAGACAAAAAGACCAATGCCCAACATGACCGTGATCATCAAAGCCAGAAGAGGCGACCCATAGCGCCAAAAATCAGACGTTTGGGACCGCAATTCAAGCTTGATCATGCGCGCCCCACAAACCACTCATCCACTCCCCAATTTGCGCCACTGTGGCGACTTTGCGATCGATCGAAGGCGACAACTTGCCGTTGGCCATGACGTACAAACGATCACAAATTTCAAACAACTCATCAAGCTCCTCGCTCACCACCAACACAGCGCAACCTTGGTCACGCAGCGCCAGCAATTCGCCTCGAATTTGAGCTGCTGCGCCCACATCAACACCCCAAGTGGGTTGCGACACCAACAATACTTTGGGTTTGGCATCGATCTCGCGACCCACAATGAATTTTTGCAAATTGCCACCCGACAATGATTCCGCAGCAGCTTGTGTGCCGTTGGCTTTCACATTGAATTGATCAATCACTTTTTGAGCTTGGGCTTGCAGGACATTTTTTTGAATCCAGCCGCTCTGTGTGACGGCCTCAACACGCGTGAGCAACATGTTGTGCGCCAAACTGAGAGAGGGCACTGCGCCCCGCCCCAATCGTTCTTCTGGTACAAAATGCAGGCCTGCTTGACGGCGTGCTTGCGGACCCAGTTTGCCCACAGCTTGGCTCAACAATTGAATCTCGTCTGCCTTTGCACGGGTGTCCTCACCTGACAAGGCATACAGAAGTTCACGCTGCCCATTACCAGACACACCTGCAATGCCAACCACTTCACCCGAGCGAACTTGCAAATGAACAGCAGATAAATCGACACCAAATTGATCTTCTTTTTGCAAACATAGATTCTTGGCTTCTAACCACACAGGCCCTGCTGTTCGATCTCGATATAACAAAGCTGGGGGCTCAGCACCAATCATCAATCGACTCAGTGAGGCATTGGATTCTTCGCGAGGATCGCAGACACCCATCACTTCGCCGCCGCGCAACACGGTGCAGGCCGTGCAAAGTTCACGGACCTCGTGCAGCTTATGACTGATGTAAAGCAAGCTGCATCCTTCGCTGACCAGCTTTTTCAAAACAACAAAAAGCTTCTCTACCGCCTGCGGCGTGAGTACGGAAGTCGGCTCATCCAAGATCAGCAATTGAGGCTCGGTTAGCAGCGCCCGAATAATTTCAACACGCTGCATTTCCCCCACACTCAGAGTGTGCACTGGCCTGTCTGGATCAATGTCTAAGCCGTATTCAGCCGCTTTGTATCGAATCCGCTCCGTGACCTCTGGTAGCTTGAAAGACTTGTCCAAGCCCAACCAAACATTTTCTGCCACGCTCAAGGTGTCGAACAAACTGAAATGTTGAAACACCATGCTGATTCCCAGCGCACGCGCCTGCTGAGGATTGCGAATGTGAACCGTTTGCCCGTTGTATAAAATTTGACCGTCATCTGGCTTGACCGTGCCATAGATGATTTTCATAAGCGTCGATTTGCCAGCACCGTTCTCACCGAGCACCGCATGAGCCTCGCCGGGACGAACAGACAGTGACACCGAGCGATTGGCCACAACACCAGGGTAGCGCTTGGTGATCTGAGAAAGTTGAAGTCGCGCAGGCTCGAGGGGATGCATGGAAATCTTAAAGTTCGACAAATTCTATCGAGCTTTCAGACCTTGCTCCCATGGTGTTGCTTCAAATCATTTAAATTCCAGCCAGAGACTGTAATCCTGAGAGGTCTAACAAATTCAAGACTCGGCCAGCCCCGCTGATTAATTTCCGATCGCGCAAGTGCTTTAAAACGCGGGAAAACGTCTCGGGTGCAATGCCCAGTTGGGTTGCAATCAGACGCTTTCGATCCCGCAAAATGACCGCCATACGGCCATGTGCATCCACTGGTTCTGCATGGCGCAGAAGCCATTCTGCAAATCTAGCATCGGCATCTTTGGCCAATCGGCTGACCGCCACCTCAACTTGCTGCCGCTGCGCCCTGGCCAAGTCGAGCATCAGGGTATGGGCAGGTTCAGGCAAGTTTTTCAGATGGCTTTTAAGTTGGCCCAAGGGCATGCTTTGAAGTTTGACCGTACTTTCAGCCATGGCATCGACGGCATGGAGCAGTCCCAGCAGGGTCGAGGCAGTTTCCAACCAAAATGGGCCTTCAACTTCACCCAATTGGTGCACCATCACGCTCTGCTCAATCACACCAAAAGCCACCCGCCCCCTCAGAATGTGCAAGGCTTTTGTCGCAGCCTGACCGCGTCGCAGCAAAACCGTTCCGCTAGGAAACTCTTCAATGGGCGATGGGTTGAGAGCAAGAACTCGATTCAGCATAGGGACCAATTTGCCAGAGGCTTGCCCACCTTGCGTTGACGAAAATCAATAGTTCGTCACAACACCAAGACAGCTCGAAAATCGTTCACGTTGGTATGGGTTGGACCTGAAAACACCAGATCGTTGAGATTTTGGAAATAGCCATAGGCATCATTGCCCGCCAAGTGATCCCCCAGAACCAAGCCCATCATGACACCTCTGGCCAAAGTATCGGGGGTCACGATGGCGCCGGCATTGTCTTCAATGCCATCAATGCCATCGGTGTCTGCGGCCAATGCCCAAACACCCGCCTGCCCTTGCAGTGCCTGCGCCAATCCCATGCAGAACTCGCCGGCACGACCGCCCCGACCTTCACGCGCCTTCACGCCAGACTTGGCTTGAGCGGCACGAATGGTCACCGTGGTTTCACCACCGCTCAAAATGACACAAGGCTTGACGAAGGGCCCCTGGCTTCGGGCACTGGCGCGGGCCAATGCGGCGTGAACTTTGCCCACTTCTCGGGACTCACCCTCTATCTCATCGCTTAAAACGTAGGCGCGCAAGCCTTTAGATTCGGCCAAGGCTACAGCAGCCAACAAAGATTGTTGAGGCGTTGCAATCAAGTGAACCGATGTTTGATCAAAAAGAGAATCGCCTGGTTTGGGTGACTCCCATTGGGCGCTGCTTAAGGCATTCATCACAACAGGTGAGATTTCAATTTGGTAACGCTGCAATATCGCAAGCGCATGCGCACACGTGGTGGCGTCTGGCACTGTGGGGCCACTTGCAATGACGGAGGGGTCATCCCCAGGAACATCACTGATGGCCAAGGTGACCACTCGCGCAGGGGCACAAGCCTCGGCCAAACGGCCACCTTTAATGCGTGACAAATGTTTGCGGACACAGTTCATTTCGCCAATATTGGCACCGCTTTTCAAGAGGGCTTGATTGATGGCTTGTTTTTCAGCCAGGTCCAGACCATTTGCTGGCAAGGTTAAAAGTGCCGAGCCACCTCCCGAAATTAGACACAACACCAAATCATCCTTGGTTAAACCTTGTGTCAGTGCAAGAATTTGTTCTGCCGCCGCTAAGCCCGCAGCATCTGGGACAGGATGTGACGCCTCAACCACTTTCAAACGCTCTGGTACACCGGCGGGCCTCACGGGTGTGTGCCCATATCGAGTCACAACCATGCCAGACAATGGTGCGGCAGGTGGCCATAAGGCTTCGACGGCGTGTGCCATCGCCCCCGCCGCTTTGCCAGCGCCC
Organism: Limnohabitans sp.; assembly: GCA_044357745.1. Classification (GTDB taxonomy): domain Bacteria; phylum Pseudomonadota; class Gammaproteobacteria; order Burkholderiales; family Burkholderiaceae_C; genus Limnohabitans_A. The sequence goes on from JBIKOZ010000096.1 coordinate 5,643, forward strand.
AGCACCAGTGTTCGGCCCTTGGGCGGTTTGGGTAAAAATTCAGGTGTATTGGGCAGCGGCAGCGCACGCTTCACTGCGGCATCAAACAGCTGCCGCAAAAAATTTCGAGGGTTCGATGGAATATCGGGGTGCAAGGGGCTTGTGGACTTCATGGTGCTTTAGTGTAGTGGCTGGCCTGCTCACAATCAAATTCTTCATGCAAAATCACGCACATGACCACCTTGCTGATACACAACGCTCACACCATTGCCACACTCAATGACGCAGGGCAAGAACTTCGCAATGCCTCCATTTTGGTGAGGGACAACTGCATTGAAGCCATTGGCCCAACGCAAGACTTGCCACTCACCGCCGACCGAGTGATTGACGCGCAGCATTTCGTGGTGATTCCGGGCATGGTCAACACCCACCATCACATGTCGCAGAGCTTGACCCGCGCCATTCCTGCTGTTCAAAACGCTGAACTGTTTAGCTGGTTGACAGGTCTCTATCCTATTTGGGCGGGACTGCAACCCGACATGATTTACGCCAGCACGCAAACCGCCATGGCTGAGTTATTGATGTCGGGCTGCACCACCAGCAGCGACCATTTGTACATCTACCCCAACGGTGTGAAGTTAGACGATTGCATTGCAGCGGCAC
>JBIKOZ010000230.1:0-3580 GCA_044357745.1 Limnohabitans sp.
CGGCACGAGAAATTGGCATGCGCTTTGTGGCGACGCGTGGCAGCATGAGTGTGGGGCAATCGAAAGGCGGCTTGCCACCCGATTGCGTGGTGGAGCAAGAAGATGCTATTTTGAAAGACACACAACGGCTCATTGAAAAGTTTCACGATGCGTCTCATGGTGCCATGACGCAAGTGGCCGTGGCCCCCTGCTCGCCCTTCAGCGTAAGCCAAGACCTGATGCGCTTGTCCGCTGAAATGGCGCGTCACTATGGCGTCCGATTACACACCCACTTGGCTGAAAACGACCACGACATTGCTTATAGCTTGGAGAAGTTCAATCGCACGCCCGCGCAATATGCAGAAGATTTAGGCTGGTTAGGCCACGATGTGTGGCATGCGCATTGCGTCAAACTAGACGATGAGGGCATCTCACTGTTTGCCGCCACACGAACAGGTATCGCCCACTGCCCCTGTAGCAACATGCGTTTGGCCAGCGGCATCGCACCCATTCGCAAGATGATCGAAGCGGGCGTCCCTGTAGGTTTAGGCGTCGATGGCAGCGCTAGCAATGATGCCGCTCACATGGTCAACGAGGCACGACAAGCCATGCTGTTGGCACGCCTTCGAAAATCACTCGAAGGGCCCCAACAAAACGCAGATGGCAAAATCATTTTTGGCTGCGATACCGCTCCTCTGGAAATGACCGCACGGGATGCCCTGCGTTTGGCCACGCGCGGCGGCGCCGAAGTCCTTGGCAGAAAAGACATTGGACAACTCAGCGTAGGTTTCTGTGCCGACATGGCGCTGTTTGATTTACGCAGCTTGAGTTTTGCGGGCGGTGCGGTACACGATGCCATAGGCAGTCTCATGTTGTGTGCCAGCGCCCCCGCAAGCTACACCATCGTGAATGGCCGCGTGGTTGTGAGCGAAGGACAACTTGCCACAGTGGATTTAGGCCATGTGATTGAGCGCCACAATAAGTTTGCCATTCAATTGGCACAGGGACACTGAGAAGCTCATCCATCGCCGGTCCATGGCTGAAGACTCAGTCTAGCTTTGCGCCCGCCAAATACCAACGCGCAATCAGGGCGCGTTCTTCTTCAGTGATGCCAGTCGCGTTGTTCATGGGCATCTGCTTGGTCACGCTCACCTGCTGATACAGGTTTTGAGCATTGAGCTTGATGCTGTCTGCTGAATCTAAACGTACGTTCTTCATCTGAACTTGCGCACCATGACAAGCGAGGCAGTGCTGATCGATGACCGCCTTAACTTCTGCAAATGTTGCGGGCTTTGATGATGCACCACCACTCGCAAGCGGCGTACTCTGAGGTGCCATGGCCACAATGGCCCCCACAATCAAGACGACACCCACCGCTGCAAACGGCCAGGGATTGGCGGCTCGGCCCAATTTGAAGCCGTGTCTTTGCACAAAAAATTGACGAATCAAGGCGCCCGCAAACATCATCACAAACAAAATTAACCCGCGTTGTGGATGGGTGTACAAGAAGCTGTAGTGATTGCTCAGCATGGCAAAGATCACAGGCAGTGTGAAATAGGTGTTGTGCACACTGCGTTGCTTACCGCGCTTGCCATGAATGGCCAAGGCCATGGCGTCGTATTTCTCCCCCGAGGTCATGGCCGCGATCACTTTGCGCTGCCCGGGAATAATCCACACAAACACATTTGCACTCATGGCGGTCGCAATCATGGCGCCCACCAACAAGTAGGCCGCACGGCCAGCAAACAATTGGCAAGCCAGCCACGAAGCAAATGCCACCACTAAAAGCATCAAGGCGGCCACAATCAGTTCGCCATTTTTGCGAAATCCGAAGAGACGGCAGATGGTGTCATAGACAAACCAGAACGTCACCAAGAACCCCAATGCCGCAGTAATGGCGGCGGCTGGCGACCAGTCCATGAGGGATTTATCAATCAGATAGGTACTGGCATTCCATAAGTACAAGACCGTAAAAAGCGCAAAACCTGAAATCCACGAGGAATAGCTTTCCCAATAAAACCAATGCAATTTGGTGTGGATTTTTGGGGGGGCCACCATGTATTTTTGAGGGTTGTAAAAACCACCCCCATGCACGGCCCACATAGCGCCATCAACACCCTTTTCAAGCAAGTCGGGCGAGTTGGGCTTGATTAAGTTGTTGTCTAAGAAAACAAAGTAAAAAGACGAGCCAATCCAAGCGATGGCGGTGATCACATGGACCCACCGCAGCAGTAAATTAACCCAGTCCAGCAAATAAGCTTCCATGCGAACGTTCCAAAATTGTTGACCAGAGTGTATACAATTTTCAGGTCTGTAAGAGCTGCGCCGCCACAGCGACCGCAATCACTTCAGGCTCTTTGCCCTCAATGCCCGGGACGCCAATGGGGCAAGTCACGTGGGCACATTCAGCTTCCGAAAAGCCCCTTTCTGCCAAACGGTGCTTAAAAGTCGCCCATTTGGTGGCACTGCCAATGAGGCCAATGAAGGGCAAATCTTGGTGTTGGCGATGGCGCCATAAACACGCCATCAAGATGTCCAAATCTTCGGCGTGGCTAAAGCTCATGATGAGAACCCGGCTGTTGGGCATCAAATCAGCGACCGCTGCTTGCACTGGATTGGAGTGTTCGCAAAGTACTTGGGAAGGCACATCTTGCGGAAAAATTTCATCCCGACTGTCGATCCACCTCACGTGAAAGGGCAAAGGGGCCAAGACATTGATCAATGCTTTTCCAACATGTCCGCCGCCAAAGAGTGCCAAGGGCTTGAATCGATCGACTGTCTGTAAATCTAACTGGTGAAGCAGGCGCGCTTGATCTTGATGAGTGACCCACTCAAATCTCAACACCAATGCACCGCCGCAACACTGACCCAAGCTTGGACCCAAAGCAAAACGCTTTTCAAAAGGCAATGTTTGACGGCTTTCAGGGGCACTCAAACACGTTCTTGCTGCGGCAATGGCCTCGAATTCTAAGTGGCCGCCTCCGATGGTGCCCAAGAATTCGTCTTGAAACACAACCATGACCGTGCCTTGACCTCTTGGCACCGAGCCTTGGGCATTGATCACCGTGATCCAAATGGCAGGGCCTTGCTCTAGCTGAGCGATGAGAGTGGGTTTCCAATGCACAAATTTCAACTTTCAAAAAGCGCTGTTCAAACCACACTGTACAGTGACAAAATGGCTTTATATCGTCGGGCAGGTAATTCATCAAATGACAACACATCACGCTATGCAATGCATCCCGTTACGTCTGGCATTCGCCACTGCCTTGACAGTGTGGCTCGTGGGATGTTCAACCCCTCCACCGGCTGTTGAACCACCCCCCTCCGTGACACCCGTCACACCCATCACACCCGTGGTGCCCATTGCAAAACCTGTGGCGCCGCCTCCCAAACCAGCCCTGCCCAGCTCAAACGCTCGCAATGCCCGTGAGTACCGGATAGATGCGGCCAAACACCTTTACAAACTCAATGGCGAGCGCATCTTTAAGGGCCGATTGCCCCCCATGCTATTGGCAGTGGGCGTCTTAGATGTGGAGGTCGACAAACTAGGTCAGGTCACTCGCACTTACTGGGTCAGGGCGCCCGGTCATGCGCCCGAAGT
>JBIKOZ010000299.1:0-2771 GCA_044357745.1 Limnohabitans sp.
CATTCAAAGCGCACGGCCAAATACAACATGATGCCGATCACCACAAAGGCCAAGGCCTTCAGGCCGTCAATCGCTAGCTCTTCACCCACTTGGGGGCCGACAAATTCTGTGCGTCGCATGGTGGCTTCTGCGTTTTGCGCTTTCAATGCTTCCATGAGTTTGTCACTTTGCTGCGCAGAGCTCACGCCCTTTTGCGCAGGCAAACGAATCATCACGTCACGCGCAGTGCCAAAGTTTTGCACTTGCACGTCGGTGTAGCCTAAGCTTGAAACCACGCCACGCACCTGGGTGAGGTCGGCGGGTTGGCTGTAGCTCACTTCCATCACGGTGCCACCCGTAAATTCCACCGACAAATGCAAACCCCGACTGAACAAAAAGAATACCGCTAGCAAAAAAGTGGCCAAGGAGATCACGTTGAAGATCAACGCATTCTTCATGAACGGGATGTCTTTGCGGATTTTGAAAAATTCCATGATGCTGCTCCGCTTTATTCTTTGTTATCGGTTGTGGCTGGCAATGCCGAACCGTCAGGTCGCCAGACAGTGCCGATAGACACCGACTTGAGTTTCTTCTGGCGGCCATACCAAAGGTTGACCAAGCCACGTGAGAAAAACACCGCAGAGAACATGCTGGTCAAAATGCCCAAACAGTGCACCACCGCAAAGCCGCGCACAGGGCCAGAGCCAAATGCCAGCAAGGCCACGCCCGCAATGAGGGTGGTGATGTTGGAGTCAAAAATGGTGGCCCAAGCGCGGTCGTAGCCCGTATGAATGGCCGCTTGGGGCGAAGCGCCCAAACGCAACTCTTCACGCACGCGTTCATTGATCAGCACATTAGAGTCGATGGCCATGCCCAGCGCCAACGCCATGGCGGCCATGCCAGGCAAGGTGAGTGTGGCTTGCAACATCGACAGCACCGCTACCAGCAACAACAAGTTGAAGGCCAAGGCGATGCTAGAGAACATGCCAAACACCATGTAATAGATACACATGAAAGCGACAATCACCAAGAAGCCCCAGATGACACTGTTGAAGCCTTTGGCAATGTTTTCGGCACCCAGGCTGGGGCCAATGGTGCGCTCTTCAATGATTTCCATCGGCGCGGCCAAGGAGCCTGCGCGCAACAACAAGGAGGTGTCGTTGGCTTCGCTGGTGGTCATGCGGCCCGAAATTTGAACGCGGCCGCCTCCAATTTCTGAGCGAATGACAGGCGCCGTCACCACTTCGCCTTTGCCTTTTTCAAACAGCAAAATGGCCATGCGTTTGCCGACGTTTTCACGTGTGACATCTTTAAAGATACGCGCGCCTTTGCCGTCCAGTGACAAATTCACAACCGGCTCTTGTGTTTGGCCATCAAAGCCTGGTTGCGCATCGGTCAGGTTGTCACCTGTCAAAATGACCTGCTTTTTCACAATCACCGCTTGGCCGTTGCGCTCTAAGTAACGCTCAGAGCCAAAGGGCACCAGACCATTGGTTTGCTCTGCAGAACGCGCTTCGCTGCTCTCATCGACCAAGCGAACTTCCAAGGTGGCCGTGCGACCCAAAATATCTTTCGCCTTGGCCGTGTCTTGCACGCCAGGCAGTTGCACGACGATGCGATCGAGACCTTGCTGTTGAATGACCGGTTCGGCCACACCCAACTCATTGATTCGGTTGTGCAAGGTGGTGATGTTTTGCTTCAGGGCTTGCTCTTGAACGCGGCGCGCGGCTTCAGGTTTGATGTCGGCTGTGATTTTGAACTCGCCACCTTCGGCCGCATCCACCACTTCCAAGTCGGCAAACTGATCCGCCAACACGCGTCGAGCGGCATCCAATTGCGCTTTGTCGCGCACTTTGATTTCAATGCTTTGGCCGTTGCGTGTGATGCCCCCGTGGCGAACATCTTTTTCACGCAAGGTGGTGCGAATGTCGCCGGCCAAGGAGTCTGTCTTTTGCGTCAGCGCGGCTTTCATGTCCACTTGCAGCATGAAGTGCACACCGCCGCGCAAGTCCAAGCCCAAGTACATGGGCGAAGCATGCAGCGAAGTTAACCAAGCCGGTGAACGTGAAAGTAAATTCAAGGCCACCACATAGCCGTTGTCTGCGCCTTCTGGAATCAAGGCTTTTTGAATCGCGTCTTTGGCTTTAAGTTGCTGCTCGGTGGTTTCGAAACGCGCTTTGATGGAGGCGCCTTCCAGCGTCACCGCTGAAGAGGGGACATTGGCTGCCTTGAGGGCATCTTCTACACGCGCCAAAGCCGCTGCGTCCACTTTCGAGCTCATCTTAGAAGACGACACTTGAACCGCCGGCGCTTCACCAAAAAAGTTGGGCAAGGTGTAGACCACACCCAACAACAAAGCGATCACAATGATCGCAAATTTCCACACCGGATAACGGTTCATGATGGCAGTCGCTTCAAAGAAGAGAAAAGAGCAACAGGCATTTCCTAGCGCAGGGCGCTTGGCGCATGTGGCTTTTACTTAATAGAACCTTTAGGCAAAACTTGAATAACGGCTGAGCGCTGCATTTGGACTTCCACACCATTGGAAATTTCAATGCTTAAATAGCCGTCACCTAATTTGCTCACTTTTCCCAAGAAGCCCCCGGCCGTGATAATTTCATCGCCTTTTGAAAGGGCGTCAATCATGGTTTTGTGCTCTTTTTGCTTTTTCATTTGGGGGCGAATCATGACGAAATACAGCACCACAAACATCAAGAGCAAGGGCAACATGCTCATCAAAGAAGATTGCAAGTCGCCACCCGATGCGGCAGCGGCTGGGGCGGTTTGGGCAA
>JBIKOZ010000028.1:0-9803 GCA_044357745.1 Limnohabitans sp.
CCAAGCTTTCTGCGCTTTGCCACACCGGACGGTTTAAAGCCGTATAGCGGCACAGAAAGTACCCGCACAAAATAAGGGAAAAATCAGGAAATAAAAGCTGAGCGTAATTCACCCGCCTAGCATAACGCCACTCTTTGATCTCTCAGGCTTTAAACCCTGTGAGTTATTGCTTATGATGTTGTGCATTGGAAATTTACCTAGGAAGTTAGTATGAACCGCCGTTTGAGTTTGATCGCCACAGCCACAGCGCTTGCTTTAAGCGCAACATCAGGTGCCGCTTGGGCCCAAAATTACCCCAGCAAGGTCATTAAATTGCAGGTGCCTTTTGCGCCTGGCGGTACAACCGACATTGTGGCGCGCGTCATTGCCGATCCCTTGGGCAAGGCTTTGGGCCAATCTGTCGTGATTGAAAACAAAGCGGGCGGTGGCGGCGTTGTGGGCGCCTCTGAGACCGTCAGGTCAGCGCCTGATGGCTATTCATTGGGCATGGCCACGGTGTCTACCACAGCTGCCAATCCCGCCATCAATCCCAAAATTCCCTACAACCCCATTACAGATTTCACGCCCATCATCAACATTGCGGCGACTCCCAATGTGATTGCGGTCCATCCGAGCTTTCCTGCGCGCAACTACAAAGATTTTTTGGCTGAAATCAAAAAGAATCCAGGGAAATATTCTTACTCTTCATCGGGTACCGGCGGCATTGGCCACCTTCAAACGGAGCTTTGGAAGAGTTTGGCAGGGGTCTTCATTACCCACATTCCGTACCGTGGTGCAGGACCTGCACTGAACGACACAGTGGCCGGTCAAGTGCCGATTATTTTTGACAATCTGCCTTCTGCATTGCCTTTTATTCAATCAGGTAAATTGATTGCCATTGTGGTGGCTGCGCCCCAGCGTTTGTCTCAGTTGCCCAATGTGCCCACCTTCAAAGAAGTGGGCTTAGAGCCCGTCAACCGAATGGCTTATTACGGTATTTTGGGCCCCAAAAATTTGCCCAAAGAAGTGATCGACAAAATCAGTGGCGGCGTTAAAAAAGCCTTGGAAGATCCCGCTGTTCGCAAACGCATTGAGGACACAGGCTCCTTGGTCGTGGCAAATACGCCTGAACAATTTGCCGCGCAAATCAAAGCTGAATTTGAAGTTTATAAAAGCGTGGTAGACGCCCAAAAACTCAAGCTTGATTGATGGCCACTGAAAGCCAAGCCGCCATCGACCGCTTTGTTGATGCGGTTTGGCTGGAAGATGGTTTATCGGCCAATACTTTGGCCGCCTATCGCCGAGATCTGCTAGCGCTGGCCGATTGGTTGCTGACATCCTCCGGCACGGCCTTGGACGCTGTTCAAGAATCTCATTTACAAGCCTATTTCGCGGCACGGCACGCCCAATCAAAAGCCACATCTGCCAATCGGCGCCTCACTGTTTTAAAGCGCTACTACCGGTGGGCCTTGCGTGAGCGCATTGTGCTATTCGATCCAACGCTTCGCATGTTGGCAGCCAAGCAAGCTTTGCGCGTGCCCAAAACATTGTCTGAAGACCAAGTAGACGCTTTGTTGTCGGCCCCAGACGCCAACACGGCTTTGGGTATGCGCGACAAAGCCATGCTTGAATTGATGTATGCAAGTGGCCTGCGAGTGTCAGAGTTGGTCAAGCTGAAAACATTGCATGTCTCTTTGAATGAAGGTGTGTTGCGCATCATGGGAAAAGGCAGCAAAGAACGCTTGGTGCCCTTTGGCGATATGGCGCGAGACAGCTTGCTCAATTACATGCACAACGCGCGTGGCACACTTTTGGGCGCCAAACAAACTGAAGATTTATTTGTCACGGCCAGTGGCCCTAAAGCGGGGACCGCCATGTCTCGCGTTATGTTCTGGCAATTGATTAAAAAGTATGCGGTGATGTCTGGCATCACGGCACCTTTGTCGCCTCACACCCTCCGGCATGCCTTTGCCACGCACTTGTTAAACCATGGTGCTGATTTGCGGTCTGTGCAGGTGCTTCTGGGGCATGCAGACATCTCTACGACCACCATCTATACGCATGTGGCGCGGGAGCGCTTGAAGAGCTTGCATGCACAGCACCATCCTCGGGGCTGATTGAGTTGCTCAAAGGTTTTGGGGCTGTTGATTCAGAGCCCACTGTCCGCCAAGTTTTGAAGCTCTTCTTCGCTGAACCCAGCAAGCCGTCTGGCTTGCAAGTTATAAGGTGATTTCAATTTGGGGGCATCGTATTGTTGAATCAATTCGCGATAGGTCGCTATGGGGTCTAAGCCGCGCTGCGCGCACACAAATCGATACCATCGATTGCCTGCAGCCACATGGCCAATCTCTTCTTCCAAAATAATGTCCAAGATGCGGCCTGCGGCCAGGTCGCCAGCACTGATCAATTTATTTTTAACACCTGGGGAGGCATCTAAGCCACGTGCTTCCATGGTGCGGGGGACCAAGCCAATGCGGGCCAAAATGTCACCGCGGGTTCTTTCGGCCATTTCCCACAATGAGTTGTGGGCTGGGAAGTCGCCATAGTCAAACCCCATGTTGACCAGGTGCCGTTGAAGAAGCAGAAAGTGCTTGGCCTCTTCCTTGGCAATTTGAACCCAATCTGTGTAAAAAGGGGACGGCATACCGGGGAAGCGCCAGACCACATCCAGCGCCAGGTCAATGGCATTCAATTCAATGTGCGCAATGGCATGCAGGAGCCCAGCTCGGCCCTCTGGGGTGTTCATTGGCTTGGCCTTCAAGGCGGTATGAGACACCAACTCCGGTTTCTCGGGCCGGCCTGGAATTTGGCCTGGGTCGGCAATGACAGTTTCTGTTTGAATGGGCAAATTGATGGGCAAGGCGAGCGTTAATTCTGCCTTTTGAACCGCATTTTTCTCTAGCAAAGGCGCCAGAACAGCAACGCGCAAGTGCTGCGACCTGAGGGGTAAAGCGGATCGGTCCATGCGGTATTTTAGGCTTGCCTACAATGGGGGTCTTAGAGGCTCAAAATTGGGGATATCAATGGCAATTTATTCATTGGAAGACGCGCAGCCCTCGTTGGCTGCAGGTGCATGGGTGGCGGACAGCGCACAGGTCATTGGTGCGGTAGAACTGGGCGTTAATGCCAGTATTTGGTTTGGAGCGATCATTCGTGGCGACACAGAAACCATTCGCATCGGCGAGGGGTCAAATATTCAAGACGGCAGTGTGCTTCATGCGGATGTGGGCAAACCCTTGACGGTTGGCAAACATGTGACTGTGGGCCATCAAGTGATGCTTCATGGCTGCACCATTGGTGATGAGTCCTTGATTGGCATTGGGGCGGTGGTTCTCAATGGCGCCAAAATTGGTAAAAACTGCCTGGTGGGTGCTGGCTCATTGGTCACGGAAGGTAAAGAATTTCCCGATGGCTCAATGATCATGGGCACCCCCGCAAAAGTAGTTCGTGAGTTGTCGCCTGCGCAAATTGAAGGCTTACGCCAATCCGCTGTGCATTACATTGAAAATGCACATCGCTTCCAATCGGGTTTGAAAAAAATTGTCTGAGCTGCATAAATTTTTATTTGATGGCATGCCTGTCAGGGGCGTCATGGTTCGCTTAACCGATGCCTGGCAAGAGGTCCTTCAAAGGCGGGCCAACAATACCCAGACGGGTGCCTATCCCCAGCCTGTCTCTGACTTGTTGGGGCAAATGTCTGCGGCGGCTGTTTTAATGCAAGCCAACATCAAATTCAATGGCGCCTTGGTGCTGCAAGTGTTTGGTGATGGGCCTGTTAAATTGACGGTGGTGGAGGTTCAGCCTGACTTTGGTTTTCGCGCCACTGCCACCGTGCAGGGCGAGGTTTTGCCGCAGACGTCACTGAGTCAAATGGTGAATCAAAACAATGAAGGACGATGTGCCATCACGCTCGATCCCTTAGAGCGCTTACCAGGCCAGCAGCCCTACCAAGGTGTTGTGCCTTTGTTTGATGACCACAAAGAAAAAATTGAAAACTTCAGCGAAGTTCTTGAGCATTACATGTTGCAGTCGGAACAGCTTGATACCACTTTGGTGCTGGCGGCCAATTCTCAAGTCGCAGCAGGGCTTCTCATTCAGCGCTTGCCCATGGAGGGTGAGGGCAACCTGGCGGGCCGCTATGATTCTGTCGAGCGTGAGTCTGCTTTAGGTCAGGACGAAGATTACAAAAGAATCTCTATTTTGTCGAAGAGTTTGAAGCCGGAAGAGCTGCTTGGCCTTGATGTGGACACCATCCTGCATCGATTGTTTTGGGAAGAACCTTTGCTCAGGTTTGAACCCAGGGTTGGCGAGTCTGTGCCGCGCTTCCATTGCTCATGCAGCCGAGAGCGAGTTGGGCGAATGATCAAAGGCTTAGGCATTGAAGAAGCTGAAAGCATTTTGTCCGAACGAGAGTCAATCGAGGTGGGCTGCGAGTTTTGTGGCAAGCAATACCACTTTGATCCGGTTGATGCGGCCAGTCTCTTTACGCAGCCTGACATTTCACCGCCAGCGGGCCCAGCGGTTCATTGATCAGTCAGACGACTTCAGTAAATCGCTGAACAAGCGATGCTCACAGACCGCATCGCTGCAAAGTTCACAGCGCCAAACTGTTTTGCCACGATTGAGGCCGAATTGACTTTCCTCCCGTTGCGCTTGAGTCGAAGCCAATTGATTCAAACGCAATTGATTTTCTCGAGGGTTCTTTAACTGATCCTGGAGTGCCATCAGTGCGGCATTCAAGCGAAGCTCTCCTTGGCCATAGATCACTTTGTAGGGAACCTTGGCTGAGCTCAAAGCATCTCGAATGAGCGCGTCAACGGGTTCTCGAACATGCGCGCCATCTCTTTGCAGGCCGTCTGGCTTCCATGCCACATCCAGCCCCATTAGCAGCGTCACGTCAAAGTGTGATTGATGCTGCAAGGCGTCTGAATACAGTGACTTGTCATTGAAAATGAAGTCACTGTAAACCGCCGTCATCAGAGAGCTTGTATCGGCAATGACCCAGCCCTCACGCACTGCAAAAATTCTTTCAGCTTGCGACTTTGCAATTTGGTATTGCTCATGTGCCAGAGGGGTTCTGCCTTGTACATCGCACCACTCGCGAAGGACCTCAGGAACCGTAACAGCTTGCAGGCCTTGCCCGTTCAAGGCCTGTGCCAAGGCCAGACTGAGGCTGGTTTTGCCCGTACTCTCTGCCCCAAGGAGTGCAATGCGAACGGGTTTATGGCGCATATTGTTTGCGCCAAGTAGAGAGTCCCACAACGCTTAGCACGGCGAAAATGCCATAGAGAAGGCTGGTAATCCAAAGAGATTGACTCACCATGAGTCCCATTGTGAGCACGTTGACCGCCAGCCAAACCCACCAGTTTTCTATTTTTTTTCGACCTAATAAATACTGACCCACCAGCGCCAAGGCAGTCACAAAAGAATCGCTGATCACCACCTGACTGTCGGTGTATTGCTTCAAAATCAATGCGCACACCAGCCAAGCCAGCAACAAAGCCATCACAAGGTATCGACGTTCATTCGGCTGCAAAGAAGAAATGGGCAGAGGCCCATGGGAGGGTGTTAGAGAGTCTCCCAACAACGTGTCAGGGGCTGGTGCGGGTTGGCCTCTTAACCACTGCCGCCATCCCCAAGCGGCCATCAACATGAACATGATTTGCAAGCCAGCTTGTCCGTACAGTTGTGAGTTCCAAAAAACGAAGCCGTAAAGCAAGGCGCTTGCAATGGCCAGGGGCCAACCCCAGTGAATTTCTTTGATGTTGCAATAAACCATGGCCAACGACAAGACAAAGCCGGCCCACTCGACCGGGTCTGTCATTTTTCGATCTGCACGAAAATTTCGTTGGCTTTGACCATGCCCAGTTCGTGTCGCGCGCGTTCTTCGACGGTGTTCAAGCCCTCTTTGAGGTCGTTCACTTCTGAGCTGAGTTGACCATTGATGCGTTTGGCTTTGGCATTCAACTCGTTTTGCTCTTTGATTTTGTATTCCAACTCAATGACGGTTGGAACACTGCCTTTGCCCAGCCAAATCTGGCCCTGCAAGATCAGCAGCAGGGCGATCAAGAGGGTTGGCAAAAGGCGGTTGTCCATGAGCATTGTGCAGAGCTATCCGGAAATATTAGCGCAAATTGTAAAACGCTGAGCGGCCTGGGTATTCCGCCACGTCGCCCAAGTCTTCCTCGATGCGCAGCAGTTGGTTGTATTTGGCCATGCGATCGCTGCGGCTCATGGAGCCAGTTTTGATTTGACCTGCATTCAAGCCCACCGCAATATCGGCAATGGTGGAATCTTCGGTTTCGCCAGAACGGTGGCTGATGACGGCGGTGTAACCGGCGCGCTTGGCCATTTCAATGGCCGCAAAGGTCTCGGTCAAGGTGCCGATTTGATTGATCTTAATGAGGATCGAATTGGCAATGCCTTTGTCGATGCCTTCTTTCAAAATCTTGGTGTTGGTGACAAAAAGATCGTCGCCCACGATTTGGACTTTTTTGCCCAAACGATCGGTGAGCAGTTTCCAGCCATCCCAGTCGCCCTCGGCCATACCATCTTCAATGCTGATGATGGGGTACTTGTCGACCCACGTGGCCAACATGTCGATCCACTGTTCGCCCGTCAAAGACAAGCCTTCGCCTTCGAGTTCATATTTTCCGTCTTTGTAAAACTCACTGGCGGCGCAGTCTAGGCCAATGGCAATTTGTTCACCAGCGGTGTAGCCAGCGGCCGTGATGGCGTCCAAAATCATTTGGATGGCGGCTTCATGGTTGGGCACGTTGGGGGCAAAACCACCTTCGTCGCCCACGGCAATGCTCATGCCTTTGTCGTGAATGATTTTCTTTAAAGCGTGAAAAACTTCAGCGCCATAACGCACAGCTTCGCGGAAGCTGGGCGCGCCAACGGGGATGATCATGAACTCTTGCAAGTCAAGGTTGTTGTTGGCGTGTGCGCCGCCATTGATGACGTTCATCATGGGCACCGGCAATTGACATGCGTTCATGCCACCAAAGTAACGGTACAAAGGCAAGCCAGATTCTTCCGCTGCGGCACGTGCCACCGCCATCGACACGGCCAGCATGGCATTGGCGCCTAAACGACCTTTGTTGTCGGTGCCATCTAAGTCGATCAAAGTCTTGTCGAGGAAGGACTGTTCGGAGGCATCCAAGCCCAACACGGCTTCAGAGATTTCGGTGTTGATGTGCTCAACCGCTTTCAACACGCCTTTGCCCAGGTAGCGACTGTTGTCGCCATCTCTCAACTCAATGGCTTCACGGCTGCCAGTGGAAGCGCCAGAAGGAACCGCGGCGCGGCCCATCACGCCAGACTCCAACAGCACATCGCATTCAACGGTGGGGTTGCCGCGGCTGTCTAAAATTTCGCGGCCCACAATGTCAACAATCGCACTCATGTTTACTTCTCTCTGTCTAAATTAAAAATCGTTGCATCCAGAATTAATGCAGATCATGCAATCAATCACTGAAAATTATTTTCAAGGAACGGGTTCTTTTTGGTGACTGCGTCAAGTTCCAACAGTGTTTCCAGCAAAGCTTTCATGTGCTGCAAAGGCACAGCGTTCGGGCCATCCGACATGGCTTGTGCTGGGTTGGGATGTGTTTCCATGAACAAGCCTGCCACACCTACCGCCACTGCTGCGCGCGAGAGCACGGGCACCATTTCGCGCATGCCACCCGAACTGGTGCCTTGGCCGCCTGGCAACTGGACCGAGTGCGTGGCGTCGAACACCACGGGAGCGCCGGTTTCGCGCATGATGGCCAAGCTGCGCATGTCGGACACTAGGTTGTTATAACCAAAACTGGCCCCACGTTCGCAGGCCATGAAGTTGTCTTCAAGCAGGCCCGCTTCGCGTGCTGCAGCGCGAGCTTTGTCAATCACGTTTTTCATGTCGTGAGGCGCCAAGAATTGTCCCTTCTTGATGTTGACCGGCTTACCCGATTGGGCCACGGCGCGAATGAAGTCGGTTTGACGGCACAAGAATGCGGGTGTTTGAAGCACATCCACAATGGCTGCCACTGAGGGGATGTCTGCTTCGGTATGAACATCGGTGAGGATGGGAACATTGAGTTCGCGCTTCACTTTGGCCAGAATTTCCAAACCTTTTTCCATACCAGGGCCGCGGAAGGTGCTGCCTGAAGAGCGGTTGGCTTTGTCGTAGCTGCTTTTGAAAATGAACGGAATACCCAAAGAGGAAGTGATCTCCTTCAAGGTTCCTGCAGTGTCCATTTGCAACTGCTCAGATTCAATGACGCAGGGGCCTGCAATCAAAAAGAAGCGCTGGTCTAAGCCAACATTAAATCCGCAAAGTTTCATGGTGTTCCTGGTCTTTTCGCTGAGTGGTCGCGATTGCTTAAGCGACTGCTTTCAGGTGCTTTGCACCTTGCTGATGCTCAATGGACGCTTTGATGAACGCATTGAACAAGGGGTGACCATCCCAGGGCGTCGATTTGAATTCAGGGTGGAATTGCACGCCAACAAACCAAGGGTGAACGGCGTGCGGGAGCTCCACAATTTCAGTGAGTTGTTCGCGTTGGGTCAGGGCAGAGATGACCAAACCTGCTTTGCGCAAAGTGTCCAAATAATTCACATTGGCTTCGTAGCGATGGCGATGGCGCTCTGTGACCACAGGGCCGTAAATGCTGTGCGCCAAGGTGCCTGAAGAAACATCGGAGCTCTGTGCGCCTAAACGCATGGTGCCACCCAAATCGGATTGCGCATCGCGAACTTGAATGGTGCCATCTGAATCTTTCCACTCGTTGATGAGCGCGATGACAGGGAAGGGGGTCTCGGGTTCAAACTCAGTGCTGTTGGCGTCTTTCATACCAGCCACATGGCGGGCATACTCGATGGTGGCCACTTGCATGCCTAAGCAAATACCCAAGTAGGGAACTTTGCCCTCGCGTGCAAAGCGTGCTGTTTGAATTTTGCCTTCAATGCCGCGCTTGCCAAAGCCACCGGGTACCAAGATGCCGTCAAACTTGGCCAGTTGGGCCACTGATTCTGGGGTAATGGTTTCAGAGTCAATGTGCTCAATTTTGACGCGTACATGGTTGCGCATGCCCGCATGACGCAGCGCCTCATTGACCGATTTATAACTGTCGGACAACTCAACATATTTGCCCACCATGGCAATGGTCAGTTCACCTTGAGGGTGTTCGGTTTCATAAACCAGGTCATCCCAGCGCTTGAGGTTGGCGGGTTGGGTGCTGATGTGCAAACGATCGCAAATGAGACCGTCCAAGCCTTGCTCGTGCAAGACGCGTGGTACTTTGTAGATGGTGTCAACGTCGGGCATCGAAATGACGCCCCAAGTTTGAACATTGGTGAACAGAGAAATCTTGTCTTTCTCATCATCAGGAATCATGCGGTCAGCACGGCACAGCAAGGCATCGGGTTGAATGCCAATTTCGCGCAGTTTTTGCACGGTGTGCTGTGTGGGCTTGGTTTTGAGTTCACCAGCGGCGGCAATCCAAGGCACATAGGTTAGGTGCACAAAGGCGGCGTTGTTGGGCCCTAAGCGCAAGCTCAGTTGACGTACGGCTTCCAAAAAGGGCAGGGACTCAATGTCACCCACGGTACCGCCAATTTCAACAATGGCCACATCGACAGCCTCAGGCGTGTCAAAACCAGCGCCGCGCTTGATGAAGTCTTGAATTTCGTTGGTGATGTGGGGAATGACCTGGACAGTTTTACCCAAGTAATCGCCGCGGCGCTCTTTTTCAAGAACACTTTTGTAAATCTGTCCGGTGGTGAAGTTGTTGGCTTTCTTCATCCGGGTATTGATGAAACGCTCGTAGTGACCCAAATCG
>JBIKOZ010000300.1:0-2739 GCA_044357745.1 Limnohabitans sp.
GCTTGTTCGAGAGTTGGCCTTGCAGTCTCAACTGGTTGCGCGCGATACTGATCAGTGGCAGCTTCGAATTGAAAGTGAATCACTGAATCAAGGCACTGCTCGAGATCGCTTGCAGGCAGCATTGAATGCGGCAGGCTATTCTGTGAAGCTGGTGATTGAGATCGGCAAGGTTTCAGATTCGCCAGCGCTTAGAAATGCAGCAACTCTCGCCGAAAAACAAAAGGCGGCAGAAGATCTGATTCAGTCAGATCCTTTGGTGCAAAAAATGATTCAAGATTTTGGCGCCAAAATAGTGCCAGGCAGTATCAAACCCATCTCATTTATTTCGTGAAGGAACACCATGTTTAACAAAGGACAACTCGCAGGCTTGATGAAACAAGCACAGGCAATGCAAGACAACCTGAAAAAAGCGCAAGATGAATTGGCTTTCGTGGAAGTAGAGGGCGCTGCAGGCGGGGGCATGGTCAAAGTCCTGATGACTTGTAAACATGCCGTTAAACGCGTCACCATAGATCCCAGTTTGTTGGCAGATGACAAAGACATGTTGGAAGACTTGGTGGCAACAGCATTCAATGATGCGGTACGTCTAGCAGAGGAAGTATCGCAACAAAAAATGGGCAAACTAACAGCGGGTTTACCACCGGGCATGAAGTTGCCGTTCTAACTTAATCCCTGAACCACTCACATGCAAAAGCCAACTGCGCACGCCTTAGACGCATTGATTCAAGCGCTTCGCGTGTTGCCGGGCGTTGGTGCCAAATCTGCATCGCGCATGGCCTTTCATTTGATGCAACATGAACGAGCAGCAGCACTGCAATTGGCCCGCGCTTTAGAACATGCTTGCGATCATGTCAGGCACTGTTCCACCTGCCATACATTGACAGAAAACGAGGTCTGCGCCATGTGTGCTGACCCTGAAAGAGATCGAACGCAACTTTGCGTCGTTGAAACGCCTGCAGACCAAGCCGCCATTGAGCGAACCTCAACTTTTCGGGGCTTGTATTTTGTGCTCATGGGGAAACTCAGCCCCTTGGATGGCATCGGCCCCAATGATTTGGGTTTTGCCAAATTGTCTGAAAGATGTGCCGATGGCGTGGTCAATGAAGTCATCCTTGCAACCAACTTCACCGGCGAGGGAGAAGCCACCGCCCACGTGATTGGTGAGATGCTCAAGAAACGTGGGCTGCGTGTGACACGTTTGGCGAGGGGCGTGCCTGCCGGCAGCGAATTAGAGTATGTCGACCTGGGCACCATTGCCCATGCATTGGTCGACAGAAGGTGAGAAGAGCGCCTACCTAGCGTTCTTCATTACGTAATTACCCGCTTGGGATGTTTCCCAATGCGCAAAACCGAATCACTTTGTATCCTGAACTCTGATTTGCAGGGTTGAACAAGGAGATTGAAGGTGATTCAAAAAGTGCATCGGCGGTATTTTTCAGCATGGGCTACGGCATCGATGCTGCTAGGGTCTACTGCGCTGATGGCCTCACCTGTGCAGCAACGGGTCAGCATTGCCTTGGCTGCCAAAGGCTCGCTTTTTCATTTGCCCGTGATGCTCGCCGATCAACTCGGAATTTTCAAACACGATGGCATTCAAATTGACTGGATCGAGTGTGAATCTGGATTGCAGGCCGTCAATGCCGCCGTCTCAGGAAGTGCAGAAGTGGTCTCTGGCGCTTTTGAACACATTTTGGATTTGCAGGCACGGGGTTTGAATTTTCGCGCCTTTGTGATGCAAAGCCGAACGCCTCAAATTAGCCTGGGTGTGTCCCATCGCCGCGCACAGGCCATGAAGTCCGTTGCAGATTTAAAGTCTCTCAAGATGGGCGTTTCCTCCCTGGGCTCGGCGACACATTGGGTGGCCCAGCACTGGATGCGTCAGTCGGGTGTGAGTCCAGAGGCTGTTCAATTTGTGGAGTTAGGGGGCAGTACTTCTGCTGTCATGGAAGCCATGAAAATGGGCTCGATTGATTCACTTTGTTATGTCGATCCGATTGTTCATTACTTAGAGCAAAAGGGCGATTTGCGAGTGATTGCCGATACGCGAACATTGAGCACGTCTCAAAGAATGTTTGGCGGCGCCATGGTGTCGTCCTGTTTATTTGCGAAGGATGACTTCCTTAAAAAACGCCCTGAAGCAGCGCACATTCTTGCGCAAGGTGTCGTCCGGGCTTTGCATTGGCTGAAAACGGCTGGGCCTACCGATATTTTGAGATCAGTCCCTTCACCCTATTGGATGGGCGATCGCGCCGTGTATTTGGGTGCCTTAGACAAAGTTCGAGACAGCTACAGTTTTGAAGGCGCATTTTCAAAGGAAGCCTTAGAAAATGCGTGGCGCGCGCGCGCCAATCGAGTCACCACAGACAGATCCAACTTCACCACACTCGATCGAAGTTACACCAATGAGTTTGTGAAGACGGCCAAACGCAAAAGCAACGTCTAGGGTTGCTTCGGTTTTGATTTGACCGCAGTCGTACCCTTTGGTTTGTTGGCGCTTTTGCCAGCGCCACTGGACTTATTGGCTTTGGCATTTTGTTGACCAGCTTTCTTGCCAGCCACTTTACTGCCCTTTGAACTGGCGGTGGTGGGCACCAAGATGGCAATGGTCTGACCTGGCTTGAGCGCCACGGGCATTTTGAGTTTGTTCCAACCCGCAATGCTACTGGGTGAGACGTCATAGCGATTCGCCAAAGTTAACAAGGTGTCGCCTTTTTGAACCTTGACCATGATTCTGCGCAA
>JBIKOZ010000151.1:0-5081 GCA_044357745.1 Limnohabitans sp.
TAGCAAGCGTGTGACCGGTATTTCACATTTGCAAATAAGACAAATGCCATACCCGCCACGGGCCATGCGTTGAAGCGCCCGTTCAATGGCGTCGACTTCTGCCACATCGTGTTCTTGAATGGCAAAGGCGGTGTCGCGTTCGGTGATGTTTTGCGCGTGTGATTGTTCGACGGGAGAAAACTGATCGCTGGCCGCTTCGGCACGACTAGTAAGGCCGCCCCTTTCTTGACGCATCTTGTCAATCAGCTGAACTTTTTGAGCCAGCAGCAGTTGTCTGAGAGATTCAGTTTGCAGTTCGTTTTTCATGGGCAGACTCCTTGTGAAGACCTCTTCACCGATACCTTCATCGTAGGTAACTTTCGGCAAATGCTTATTGATGCACATCAAGTAAGGTCGGCATCTTGCGAAAAGTTAGGCGACAATTAAACAAGTTTTTGAGGAAATGAAGATGCACGACAACATTGACTACAGCAAATACAAAACACTGCGCATTACACGCCGCGGTGCCAATCAAACTGTTTTAGACATTCAAATGAGAGCAGACGGTCCTGGTGGTAACGGCAAGTTACCGACTGCTGGCCATGAGGCGCATTGGGAGTTGGCAGAAATTTGGCGTGATGTCTCTCGTGACGACAGTGTTCGTGCGGCGGTTCTGCGTGGTGAAGGCTTGGGCTTTTCTGGTGGCGGCGACTTCACCTTGGTTGAAGACATGGCGCGCAACTTTGACATTCGCGCCCGCGTTTGGAAAGAGGCGCGCGACTTGGTTTACAACGTCATCAACTGCGACAAACCCATTGTCAGTGCCATGCATGGCCCTGCCGTGGGTGCGGGGTTGGTGGCGGGTTTGTTGGCAGATATTTCCATCGCGAGCAAGACCGCGAAAATTGTGGATGGCCATACCCGCTTGGGTGTGGCTGCAGGTGATCATGCGGCCATCATTTGGCCTTTGCTGTGTGGCATGGCCAAGGCCAAGTATTATCTTTTGTTGTGTGAGCCTGTCAGCGGCGAAGAGGCCGAGCGCATCGGCTTGATATCCTTGGCCGTGGCAGAAGAAGACTTGCTGAAAAAGGCTTATGACGTGGCCGATCGATTGGCCAACGGCAGTCAAACAGCCATTCGTTGGACCAAATATGCTTTGAACAATTGGTTGCGACAGGCGGGTCCTAGTTTTGACGCATCTCTGGCACTTGAGTTCATGGGTTTTGCAGGTCCAGATGTGAAGGAAGGCCTTGCCAGCCTGCGCGATCGCCGACCGCCCCAATTTTAATTTCAGACTTCAGCAAACATCAGGGTTTGCTTTGCATGCGCGCTAAAAACAGTTCGTTGTTGGCTTTGCGGTCGGCATGCACGCGTTGCATGCTGGGACGCTCCGACCACATTTTCATGTAATTTTTCACGGGCAAGTCGGCTAAAAAATCACGGCCATAAATGGTTTTACTCACTGCGGTGATCAAGGGCAGATGCACGGCTGCCGTGCAATCGGCCAGCGTTAATTCAGGGCCGCTGATGAAATTTTCAAATGTCACGAGTTTGGAAAATGCAGCAATGTTCTTTTGTAGCTGCTCACTCACCTTCTCTTTGACGGCGTCGCTGACTTTGCCGCCAAAAAAGGCTTCGGGGTACAAATTGCGTGCGACCAATTCCAAATGAAGATCGAGAAAAATGCTCAGCTCTCTGGCCTTCGCTGCCGCATAAGGGTCTGTTGGCATGAGTGCCTGCGCGGGGTATTTCTGCTCAAGGTATTCGACCATGACGGCGGACTCGCACAGCACACCTTCTTCTGTTTTTAAGTAAGGAATCTTGCCCAAGGGGCTGGCTTGAAGGTCTGCTTGTCCCACCCATTTCAATTCTTCATGAAAGGGGATGGCTTTCTCTAACAAAACCAATTTCACTTTGTTGTAGTAGTTGCTGGCGCCAAAGCCGCAGAGTGTCAACATCCGATGTCTCCTTAAATAGACCTAAAGCTTAGCCGAGATACATTCAAAAGCGGTCGCCAAGTTGACGCAATTTGACGATGGGTTAAGCTTCATGTTGATACACCCTGTTTGGAGCCCACCATGAGCGACCCCTCTGCATTTGGATTCGGAAAATTTGTGCCTGGTTTTGACTTTTTACAAAACTTGGGCCAAGCCGCCAATCCTGGCGCCAAGGGCTCGCCCCAGGGCATGCCCAACATGGGCAGTTGGGTGGGCCCCACTTTGAATGTGGAGGAACTTGAAAAGCGCATTCAAGAACTCAAAACGGTGCAATTTTGGTTGGAGCAAAACACCCACGCGCTCAAAGCCACCATCCAGGCACTTGAGGTTCAAAAGATGACACTCTCAACCTTGCAAGGCATGAATGTCAACATGCAGGACTTGGCCAAGGCCTTTACCGCCAAAATGCCCGACTTGAACAAGACCGCGTCAGCCACAAAAGCAGCAGAGCCCTCCGCCACTGAAGCGTCACTCAACGCAGAGGCCCCCCCAGAAAATGGTCCTGCCGTTGACCCCATGCAGTGGTGGGGTTCGCTCACGCAACAATTTCAAAACATTGCAGCGGCAGCCGTCAAAGATGTGGCCGCAAAGGCCATGAAAGATGCGCCCAAAGCGGCCAAGACACCGAGAAAAAGAAAGCCTGCAGCCAAATCACGTGCTTCAAGCGCTCGAAAAACAGCCAAGCCGGCAGCCAAGCCGACAAGCTAAGCCGCCATGAATTTGTTTCCTTTTGGGCATGCCACACATCCGCAGTGGCCCATGGCAGCGGGCTTGGTCATTGCCCAGTTGCGCGCACAAATGACCCTGCCAGGCCATGCGGCGCAACCGCCATTGGGGCTGCTGTACATCACTGACTACTATGCCAGTGATGCAGCTTTGATCTTGGCCCACTTGCAGCAAGAATTGCCCATGGTCAAGGACTGGGCTGGCACAGTAGGTGTGGGCGTTGCAGCCAACAATGCAGAATATTTTGATGAGCCTGGCATGGCCCTCATGCTGTGTGATCTGCCAGCCCATCAGTACCGGGTGTTTTCGGGTGCGCAGCCCTTGCCCGCCAGTTTTGAAGCGGCGTCTGCCTTGGTGCATGCCGATCCGCAAACGCCAGAGTTGGCCGAGTTGATTGCGGAAATGGCTGGCCGTACGAAATCAGGTTATTTGTTTGGTGGGCTAACTGCCAGCAGACATGAAGCAGTGCAATTTGCATGGCATCAATCGCATGAAAACACAGCTCCAAAAACCCCCGACAGGGTTTCTGTGACGCACAAACAGGGTGTGTTCACGGGCGGACTGAGTGGTGTGGCCTGGTCATCTGAAGTTCAAATCCTTTCGCGCGTCACGCAAGGTTGTGCGCCTATCAGCAAGGAGAGAAAAATCACAGAGGCTGAAGGGCATGTGGTTTACGCCTTGGATGGGGAGCCTGCGTTGGACATCTTGTTGAAAGATTTGAATGTGTCGCTCAGTGAACCTCAATCGGCTTTAAAAGCCGTTCGATCCACACTGGTCGGTTTGACGTCAGCGGGTCAGCAAGGTGTGGGCCGAACGGGCAGCTTGGGCGTTGATGTTCGTGTGCGACACATCGTTGGGCTTGATCCTGCCCGCAAAGGTGTGGCCATTGCCGATCATGTTGAGGCGGGACAAAAGTTGGCGTTTTGCCAAATGAGTCTGCAAGCTGCCAAATCTGATTTGAGGCGAATCTGCGCTGAAATCAGAGAAGAATTAGAACCTGAAACTTTGAGCCTTGAAACAGCCCATGCATTGGCTGCCAGTGAAGCAGAAGCCGCGCCGCATCCTGCCCGGCGCATTGCGGGTGCTGTTTATGTCAGTTGTTCTGGCCGCGGCGGACCGCACTTTGGCGGGCCCAGCGCAGAGCTGCAGTGGATTCGTCACGCACTGGGCGATGTACCCTTGGTGGGGTTTTTTGCCAGTGGCGAAATTGCACACCAGAACCTTTATGGCTACACCGGCGTGCTGACTGTTTTCACCACACCTGCTTAAGGCTGGTCAAGGCATTCAAAGCCACGTCAATTTAAACGCCGCGTGCGCGCTCTTGTTTGAATTGGGCTTGGAAGCTTGAAAAAGTTGCGGCCTCTAATGCGGCTCGCACTTCAGTCATCAGGTTCAGGTAATAGTGCAGATTGTGAATCGTGGTCAGCATGGGGCCCAGCATTTCGCCGCAGCGATCTAGGTGATGCAAATAAGCTCGGCTGAATCCTTCTCGACCACCTTCGTCCCAAGACACGCCTGAGGTGCCTGCACATGCATGACATGTGCAGGATGTGTCCAGAGGTTGGGGATCTGATTTGTGGCGAGCGTTTCTGAGTTTCAAGTCGCCAAAGCGAGTGAACACGGTGCCATTGCGCGCGTTCCGTGTGGGCATGACACAGTCAAACATGTCGACGCCCTGCGCCACGCCTTCGACCAAATCTTCGGGCGTGCCCACGCCCATCAGGTAGCGTGGCTTGTTTGAAGGCAAACGATGCGGTGTGTGCGCCATGATTTGCAGCATCTGCTCTTTGGGTTCGCCCACGCTCACACCCCCAATGGCATAACCTGGAAAATTCATTTCGACCAATGAGTCCAAAGATTCTTGGCGCAAGTTTTCAAACATGCCCCCTTGCACAATGCCAAACAAAGCATTGGGATTCTCCAGTCGCGCAAATTCGTTTTTGCTGCGAGTGGCCCAACGCAAACTCATCGCCATCGATTTGCGTGCCTCCTCTTCTGTGGTGAGGTGCCCCTTGGTTTCGTAAGGGGTGCACTCATCGAGTTGCATCACAATGTCTGAATTCAAAATGGTTTGAATTTGCATGCTCACTTCGGGCGACATGAAGAGCTTGTCGCCATTGACGGGTGATGAAAAATGCACGCCTTCTTCGGTGATTTTGCGCATCGCGCCCAAGGACCAAACTTGGAAGCCACCTGAATCGGTCAGGATGGGCTTCTTCCATTTTTCAAAGCCATGCAAGCCACCAAAACTTTTCATGATGTCAAGGCCAGGCCGCATCCACAAGTGGAAGGTGTTGCCCAAAATAATTTGCGCGCCCATTTCTTCGAGGCTGCGCGGCATCACGCCTTTCACGGTGCCATAGGTGCCCACAGGCATGA
>JBIKOZ010000181.1:0-4599 GCA_044357745.1 Limnohabitans sp.
CAGGTGTTTGAATCACACCATGGTTCAAGGTCAACTGGCCTCTTCGCGCGTGGCTGTGGGGGTCTGTTTTGAGAAGTTCAAATTGAAGCATGCTTCATTCTAGGTCCGGGTTTGTGAGAGGGCTTGAGCCCGCTTGAGCAACATGGCATCGCCATAACTGAAAAAACGATACTCCTTTGAGATGGCATGCGCGTACAAACGCATCACATGCTCGTAGCCAGCAAAGGCGCTGACCAACAGCATCAAGGTGCTCTTGGGCAAATGAAAGTTGGTGATGAGGCAGTCGACCCACTGAAACTCAAAGCCTGGCGTGATGAAGATTTGGGTGTCGCCTTGGGCTTGGCCGGATTGAGCCCAAGACTCTAAAGTTCTGACCGAAGTGGTTCCCACGGCCCATACTTTGCCGCCCCTAGATTTGCATTCCCGCAAAGCGTGTTGTGTGGTTTCTGGGATGTCATACCACTCGGAGTGCATGGTGTGCTCGGCAATATTTTCTGTTTTGACGGGCTGGAAGGTGCCGGCGCCCACGTGCAATGTGACACTGGCCGTGCGCACGCCCCGGTCTTTCAGTTGACTCAAAAGCGCGTCGTCAAAATGCAAAGCCGCAGTCGGCGCTGCAACCGCGCCAGGGTTTCGTGCAAACACCGTTTGATATCGCGCTTCGTCTTCCGCAATTTCGTCTGCAGTGGCGCTGCCGTCGTAGGGACGCTCAATGTACGGCGGCAATGGCACATGGCCGTATTGCGCCATGAGCGCATGCGGCTCGCTGCTCAATTCAAAGCAAAACAAAGCGCCTTTTTCATCCGGCCAACGGCTGATCAACTTGGCTGCAAAACCGGAAGCCCCCTGTTTGTCGTCGATACCCATGTGAAGCGTGGCGCCAATAGGGGGCTTTTTGCTCACTTTCATGTGCGCCACCACGCGATGGCCTGGCAAGACGCGTTCGATCAAGAGTTCAACTTTGCCGCCCGTTGATTTTTCGCCAAAAATTCGCGCTTTCACCACTTGGGTGTCATTGAAGACCAACAAGTCGTCTGCATGCATCAAAAGAGGCAAAGATTTGAAAATCCGGTCAGCAGGTTCAGAACCGGATCCGTCTAAAAGGCGAGAGCTGCTCCGATCGCATGCGGGATGTTGGGCAATCAACGCAGGCGGCAGATCAAAGTCAAAGTCGCTCAAACTGAGAATGCGTTTGGCGTTTGGGGTGCTCTGGACGGTAGGAATCATCGTTTTCTTGAGGGCCGAACCAGACCCGTGCCAAGTTGAAAAATTGATTGTCCCATGACCTAGCGCAAAGCTTTGCAAATTAAGACTATCTAATTTTTGTAAATGGGAACAGTATGTAATCCCTTTTTAAGAAAGTATTTATCCCTAATCACTTTCAGGCAAGCCCGAGACAGTACCGTAAGGGTATGCCCAAAGCATCCGAACCCCAACAATTTGCCGATCGTCTGCGCGGCGCGTTGGAGAGTGCAGGTGTGCGTGCTTCACCGACCTTGGTGGCCAACGCATTTAACCTTCTCTATCATGGAAGGAGCATTACGCCCCATACGGCGCGCAATTGGCTGTTGGGCAAAGTCATGCCTACCCAAGACAAACTCCGTGTATTGGCTGAATGGCTGCAAGTAAGCCCTGACGAACTTCGCTTTGGCCGTGCACCTGGCAAGACCTACGTCTTTGAATTGAATGCCGGTCCTGTGGAGATGGCCCTGGCGGACCGAGAAATGGTCGATCGTTATTTGTCACTTCCTCAGACAGAGCGCAAAACAATTCGTGACGTGGTGTCTGCCTTTATATTGGCCAAAGTAGACAGCACAGTGCCCTGAGCGGTGCATTGAACCTGTCGCATCCACGGCACAATGGCGGCATGGTTGCTCCCGCATCATTGTCGCCACCCAAGCCCCTGTCTGCCCCCCAAAAAGCCATGCGCAAGTTGGGCTTGGCGCGCGACATTGATTTGGCCTTGCACATTCCCCTGCGCTACGAGGACGAAACCCGCATCACCAAGCTGGGCGATGCCCGAGAAGGCGATGCGATTCAAATCGAGGCCACCGTGGTCTCCGCCGAGGTCCAGTTAAGGCCGCGACGCCAGTTGCTGGTGACGGTCGATGATGGGACTGATACCTGCGTCTTGCGATTTTTCAGTTTCTACCCCGCGCAGCAAAAGGCCTTGGCCGTGGGCCAAGTGATCCGGGCCAGGGGCGAGGTGCGAGGTGGTTTTCTAGGCCGCACCATGATGCACCCCTCCTTCAAGGCGGCCACCGGTGATCTGCCGTCGGTGCTCACACCGGTCTATCCCACCTCAGCCGGTTTGCCGCAAACCTATTTGCGACGTGCCATTGAGGGGGCTTTGTCGCGCGCTGATTTGAGCGAGTCATTGCCCGCTTCTATGGCCTGGCCGTCAGCGCCACAGGGAAAATCGGCCCCTGGTTTGCGCCAAGCTTTGACTTATTTGCACCATCCCACCCCGGATGTGTCGATCGAAGCTTTGGAAGATCGCTCGCACCCCGCTTGGCAAAGGCTCAAAGCCGAGGAGCTGCTGGCGCAGCAACTTTCCCAGCGCATGGCCAAACAAGAACGCGACACC
Organism: Limnohabitans sp.; assembly: GCA_044357745.1. Classification (GTDB taxonomy): domain Bacteria; phylum Pseudomonadota; class Gammaproteobacteria; order Burkholderiales; family Burkholderiaceae_C; genus Limnohabitans_A. Next base: position 2,588 of record JBIKOZ010000181.1, read on the forward strand.
CTCAAAGCGCCTGCACTCAAGCCAAGGGCAGGTGGCTGGCACGATCAATTGAAAGAAATCTTGCCATTTCAGCTCACGGCCGCACAACAAAGGGTGGGCTTTGAAATTGCGCAAGATTTGGCCCGACCTGTGCCCATGCACCGCTTGCTTCAGGGCGACGTGGGCGCTGGTAAAACCGTGGTGGCGGCATTGGCTGCCATGCTGGCCATTGATGCGGGCTGGCAGTGTGCCCTGATGGCGCCCACCGAAATTTTGGCGCAACAACACTTTGCCAAATTGGTGGGCTGGCTGGCCCCCTTGGGGGTTCGTGTGGCGTGGCTCACGGGCAGTCAAAAGAAAAAAGAGCGCACCGAAATGCTGGCCTTGATTGAGTCGGGCGAAGCGGCCTTGGTGGTAGGGACGCACGCTGTCATTCAAGAACAAGTGAAATTCAAAAACTTGGCCTTTGCCATCATCGATGAGCAGCATCGCTTTGGCGTGGCGCAACGCTTGGCCCTCAGGGACAAGATGCAAGATGTCGGCATGGAACCGCATTTGCTCATGATGACGGCCACACCCATTCCGCGTACTTTGGCCATGAGTTATTACGCTGATTTGGAGGTGTCGGTCATTGACGAATTGCCGCCTGGACGCACGCCGGTGGTCACTAAAGTGATTTCAGACAGCCGCCGTGATCAGGTCATTGGCCGCATTGGCGCGCAACTGGCCGAAGGGCGTCAGGTGTATTGGGTGTGCCCCCTCATCGAAGAAAGTGAAGCTTTGGATTTGACCAACGCCACGGCCACCCATGAGGAATTGTCGGCCGTGTTGCCAGGCGTGATGGTGGGCTTGTTGTACTCTCGCATGTCGGTGAATGAAAAGCGCGAGGTCATGGCCCAGTTCACACAAGGTACGATGGGCGTGTTGGTCAGCACCACCGTGATCGAGGTGGGCGTCGATGTGCCCAATGCCTCTTTGATGGTGATTGAACATGCGGAGCGTTTTGGTCTCAGTCAGTTGCACCAGTTGCGTGGGCGTGTGGGCCGTGGCGCAGCAGCTTCTGCCTGTGTCTTGCTGTATGGCACGCCCGATGGCGGCCGTTTAAGTGAAACAGCGCGAGAGCGTTTGCGCGCCATGGTCGACACCAACGATGGTTTTGAAATTGCCAGACGTGATTTAGAAATCAGGGGGCCGGGCGAGTTTCTAGGTGCGCGACAATCGGGGGCAGCCTTGTTGCGATTTGCCGACTTGGCCACAGACGAGCATTTGCTTGATTGGGCCAGGCAAACTGCACCGACGCTGTTAGAACAATACCCCGACATGGCCGAGCGACACATCGCTCGCTGGTTGGGTGGAAAATCAGAATATTTAAAAGCTTGAGAAATTGGCATGACCCTGACTGAGCTGAAATACATTGTGGCCGTGGCCCGCGAGCGGCACTTTGGCAAGGCGGCTGATGCGTGTCACGTGTCGCAGCCCACTTTGTCGGTGGCCATCAAAAAACTCGAGGAAGAACTCGATGTGAAGTTGTTTGAGCGCAGCGCCAACGAGGTGAGTGCCACGCCATTGGGCGCGGAAATCATTCGCCATGCGCAGCTGGTGTTGGAGCAAGCGGCAGAGATCAAAGAAATTGCCAAGCGCGGCAAAGACCCCTTGGCAGGGGTCTTGCGCTTGGGCGTGATCTACACCATTGGGCCTTATTTGTTGCCCGATTTGATGCGTCAGATCATGAAGAAGGCACCTCAAATGCCTTTGATGCTGCAAGAGAATTTCACCGTCAAACTCATGGAGATGCTGCGCGCGGGTGAAATTGATTGCGCCATCTTGGCGGAGCCTTTTCCCGATACCGGATTGGCCACCGCTGCTTTGTACGATGAGCCCTTCATGGCCGCATTGCCCGTGAAGCATTTGCTGGCCAAGAAAAAATCGATCACAGCTGAGCAACTCAAAAACGAAACCATGTTGCTGCTTGGCAATGGCCATTGCTTCAGAGACCATGTGCTCGAAGTGTGCCCAGAGTTTGCAAGGTTTTC
>JBIKOZ010000301.1:0-2687 GCA_044357745.1 Limnohabitans sp.
CCTTGTTCTTGCTCTATACCTCTGGCTCAACAGGCAAGCCCAAAGGTGTTCAGCACTCTACAGGCGGCTACCTGTTGCACGCGGCCCTCACCACCAAGTGGACCTTCGACTTGAAACAAGACGATGTGTTCTGGTGCACAGCCGATATCGGCTGGGTTACCGGTCACACCTACATCACCTACGGCCCCTTGGCTTTGGGCGGCACAGAAATTGTGTTTGAAGGCGTGCCTACATTTCCTGATGCGGGCCGTTTCTGGAAAATGATTCAAGACCACAAGGTATCGATCTTTTACACAGCGCCTACGGCCATTCGTTCTTTGATCAAAGCGGCTGAAGCCAACGATGCAGTGCATCCAAAGAGTTACAACTTGAGCAGCTTGCGCTTACTCGGTTCGGTGGGCGAGCCCATCAATCCTGCAGCGTGGGAGTGGTATCACAAGCATGTGGGTGGTGGCAATTGCCCCATTGTGGACACCTTCTGGCAAACCGAAACCGGTGGCCACATGATCACGCCTTTGCCTGGCGTGACACCCATGGTGCCTGGTTCTTGCACGCTGCCTTTCCCTGGCATTCAAGCGGCCATCGTGGACGAAACAGGCAAGGACATGCCGAACGGCCAAGGTGGTATTTTGGTAGTCAAGCGCCCATGGCCATCCATGATTCGCACTATCTGGGGTGACCCCGATCGCTTCATCAAGAGCTACTACCCAGCCGACTTCCAAGGCAAGTATTACTTGGCTGGCGATGGCGCCATTCGAGATGCTGAATCTGGTTATTTCACCATCACAGGACGCATTGACGACGTGCTCAACGTGTCAGGCCACCGCATGGGCACCATGGAAATTGAATCTGCCTTGGTGAGTTGTACCGAGCTGGTGGCTGAAGCCGCTGTGGTGGGTCGCCCCGATGAAACTACTGGCGAGGCTATTTGTGCATTTGTGGTGCTCAAGCGCCCCTTGCCCACAGGCGATGAGGGCAAGGCCATCGCCAAACAATTGCGCGATCACATTGCCAAAGAAATTGGCCCAATTGCCAAGCCCAAAGACATTCGCTTTGGCGAGAACTTACCCAAGACACGCTCAGGCAAAATCATGCGCCGTTTGCTGCGCAGCTTGGCCAAGGGCGAAGAAATTACGCAAGACATCAGCACCTTGGAAAACCCAGCCATCTTGGGTCAACTAGGCCAGGCTTATTGATTCAAGCAAATAGATTCAAGGAGCAGGGCCCATGACCTTGCCTTCGCGCCTTGGATCAGCCCCACCCAAAAATCCTGAAGGCGTCACTTCGATGGCTTGAAGCCCGCTGGGCATGGGGAGTTCAATGACCTCATGCCCTTTGCTTTTGAGCCCTTGAAGGGTGAGTGCAGGAAATCTTTTTTGTTCTAAAAATGCGGGGCCATTGAGGTTGGTGAAATTGGGCAAATCAATGGCCTCTTGCACATTCAGTCCTCCGTTTAAATTGCCCAGCAACAACTTGCTGGTGTAGTGAATGATGGCCGCACCGCCTGGGCTGCCGCCCGTCATTTTGAGTTGACCGCTGTTTTTGTGAAAAACCAGAGTAGGCGACATCGAAGAGCGTGGGCGTTTGCCTGCTTCTACGCGGTTGGCAATCGGAACCCCGCGACTGTCTTTGGGGGCAAAGCTGAAATCGGTTAATTCGTTGTTCAGCATAAAACCACCCAGTTGGCCTTGCATTGAATTGACCATCATTTTGGACCCAAAGCTGGCTTCGATGGTGGTGGTCATTGACAGCGCACGACCCCAGGGGTCGATCACACTGATGTGGCTGGTGCCGTATTCTGGTTGGTGCGGCATAGGCGCCCAAGCACTGGGCGCTTGGCCAGGTTGGCCGGCCTGGGCTTGCTGCATGCTTTGTGGGCCAATCAAACGACTTCGCTGCAAAAGATAAGTGGGGTTCAATAAAGTTTGCCACTGACCGCCTGGCGCCTTCACAAAATCAGGGTCTGCCACAAATTGCGCTCGATCTGCAAACGCTAGCTTCGACGATTCGTTGTAGAAGTGAAGCCAATCGCTGGTAGGAAGGCCTTGCTCCAACGACAGATCTTGCGCGGGTGTGTGATTCAATATGCCTAAAATTTGACCGATCGTCAAAGCCCCTGAGCTAGGGGGTGGAAAACCACAAATGGTGAATTCTTGCGATGTTTTTTTGACTGCATGATCAAAGCAAATGGGCGCACGTTTTTTGGCTGTGTAACGGGCTACGTCGTCGAGTGTCATGGCGCCTGGGCGAAGCGGATGCTGCCTGACCTTGTTGACCAAGGCCTGTGCCCACCGACCTTCCTTTAAAGCCTTAGACCCGTGAGCCGCCACGTCTCGCAGAACATTTGCCAATTCAGGATTTTGCAAAAGATGCCCCACTGGAAAAGGCGATCCACTGGTGTTGAAAAAATAGCGAGCTGCAACCGCATCGTTTTTCAGTTCGGGCGTTTCTAACAATGCCGCATGGAGCCGCGGGCTGATTCTGAAACCTTGCGCGGCCAACTCAATCGCAGGCTGTAGCAATTGCGACCAAGGCAACTTGCCGTGTTCTTGATGTGCCAATTCCAAAACACTGAGCGTACCAGGCACGCCAACCGAGAGACCGCTGGCAACACCTTCATTGAAAGTGATTGGGGTTCCCTGCAGATTTAAAAATAAGTTTTCATGCGCAGCAGCAGGTGCCGTTTC
>JBIKOZ010000302.1:0-2673 GCA_044357745.1 Limnohabitans sp.
GTGGTCATGGTGTTCGGCACCAAGAAACTCAAAAACATCGGGGGCGACCTCGGCGGTGCGGTCAAGGGCTTCAAGGACGGCATGAAAGAAGGTGGACCAGCGCCGGCCGCTGACGACGCTGCAGCCGCCACCACCACCGCACAAGTCACTGCCCCGGCCGCAGCGACTGCTGCCCCGGTGGCTGACCAAAACACCATTGACGTGCAAGCGCGTCAAAAAAGCTGATCAGGTTTTAATTGAACTTCCTGAGCCACCAACAGCAAGCTGCTTTGTGCGCTGGAGTGGACTGACGTGATCGATCTCGGCATCTCCAAAATTGCGCTCATTGGCGCTGTGGCCTTGATTGTGATCGGGCCTGAAAAACTGCCGCGTGTGGCTCGCACTTTGGGTGCTTTGCTGGGCAAGGCCCAGCGTTACGTGGCAGACGTCAAAAATGAGGTCAATCGTTCGATGGAGCTCGACGAGCTCAAAAAAATGAAAGACACCATGGAGAGCGCTGCCCGTGATGTTGAAAGTTCGGTGCAAACCAGCGCCAGTGATTTTGAAAAATCCTGGGCCGAAACCACTTCTCTGGCCGCTGACGACAGCAGCACTGAAGCAACCGGCATGATCAGCTTTCCAGAATATAAACACCCGGGTAAAAACTGGCGACTCAAGCAAGGTGCTACGCCGCAGTGGTTCAAGTCACGCTCCGGGGTCAGAACCAAAGCGCTTTCAGGCGCGGCCCGGGTGGCGCGTTACCGGCCCAAATCCAGCGCCATCCGTCCTCTTTGAGCGGGATCCGATTTTTCTATGAGCGACGCCCCCAAAGACAAGCCTGACGAACTCGCAGGCTCTGAGCAACCTTTTGTCCAGCATCTGATGGAGCTGCGCGACCGCATGCTCAAGGCGGTGCTTGCCATCGGCATTGCAGCGGCTGTGCTGGCGATGTTCCCCGGCCCTGGCGCTTTGTATGACCTGATGGCGGCGCCTTTGACTGCCACCTTGCCCAAAGGCGCGACTCTGATCGCTACCAACGTCATCTCGCCTTTCGTCGTACCCATCAAAATCTTGTTCATGGCGGCCTTCATGATCGCGCTGCCCGTGGTGCTCTACCAGGTCTGGGCTTTTGTGGCGCCCGGCCTTTACAGCCATGAAAAAAAATTGGTGTTGCCGCTGGTGATCTCCAGCACGCTGTTGTTTTTCTTCGGTGTGGCTTTTTGCTACTACTTTGTGTTCGGTCAGGTGTTCGGTTTTATCCAGAGTTTTGCGCCTAAGTCCATCACTGCCGCACCAGATATTGAGGAATACCTCAATTTTGTGATCGGTATGTTCTTGGCCTTCGGACTTGCATTTGAAGTGCCTATTGCTGTCATTTTGCTGGTGCGCATGGGCATTTTGACGGTGGCGCAGCTGCGCGAGTACCGGGGCTACTTCTGGGTACTGGCCGCTGTGGGCACGGCGCTTGTGACACCACCTGATGCCGGCTCTATGCTCATGCTGTTGGGCGTGGTGGGCGGCCTGTACGAAGTCGGCATTGTGGCCGCCCAGGTCTTTGTCAAGCACACCAAGGCGCCCGAGCCTGCAGCTGAAGACAGCACTGTTCAACCCTGAGCGTGCCTCGGCCCCGCGGCCCCAAGTCTTCTATTCTTAACGTGGCATCGCAGGGCGCTGGCGTTTACCCGGCGTGACCGCCAAAGCCAGCATGTCGTTTTGTCGCTGGAGCTTGAAGTTCTCGCTGACGCCTGGTTTGAGTGCGGCCACGGCACTGAGCAACTCAGACACAGTGCGCACCTGCACGCTGCCCACCGCAACGATGACGTCACCCGGGCGGATGCCGGCTGCAGCGGCCGGACCGTTTTGCAGCACGCCGGTGATGATCACCCCGCTTTTGGCGGACAGGTTGAAGGTCTTGATCATTTCGCCCGTCAAATCCTGTGGCTCGACGCCGATCCAGCCGCGTGTGACCTGGCCGTCCTTGAGAATGCTGTCGAGCACCTGCCTGGCCGTCGAAACCGGAATGGCAAAGCCGATCCCCATGGAGCCGCCTGAGCGGGAGAAAATGGCAGTGTTGATGCCTAGCAAACGCCCCTGCGTGTCGACCAATGCGCCACCGGAATTGCCCGGGTTGATGGCGGCGTCGGTTTGAATAAAGTTTTCAAACACATTGATGCCCAACTGGTTGCGGCCCAGGGCGCTGACGATGCCACTGGTGACGGTCTGACCGACGCCGAAAGGGTTGCCGATGGCCAGTACCAGATCGCCGATTTCCAGCGACTCGGCATCACCCAGCACGATCACTGGCAGCGCATCCAACTCGATTTTCAGAATTGCCAGGTCGGTTTCCGGGTCAGTGCCGATGACTTTGGCGCGCGCCTTGCGCGAGTCATTCAAAATGACTTCAATGTCGTCAGCGCCGGCTATCACGTGGTTGTTGGTGAGTATGTAGCCGCTGGGGCTGACGATGACGCCGCTGCCCAGGCCGACTTGCGGCTCGGTGCGAGACTGGTCGCCAAAGAAATAACGAAACCAGGGGTCTTCTTTGCCTTGGGCGCGAGCGGCGACCTTGCTGGCGTTGATGCTGACCACCGCGCCCGAGGCCGCTTTGGCGGCCGCCCGCAGGCTGCCCGGCCCGCCACCCGCCGCCTGTTTGTTGCTGTCGGCCGGGGCTTCGAAGACTGCGACGGCCGACTC
>JBIKOZ010000303.1:0-2671 GCA_044357745.1 Limnohabitans sp.
AGCTTTACGGGTCGTTATTTGAAACGTCTGTTGGAAAAATAGGCGCTTGTTTTCAGCTGCCAACGAGCTCGCTGATCACAACGCAAGCGTGAATCAAGTTTGCGCAGCCGCTCTCAAAACATCGCGCGTGCGCATGGCTTCTTTTCGTGCCGCTTGCGCAAAATCATCGCCTGATGACGCATACAAAATAGCGCGCGATGAACTGACAATGACGGCGCCAGTAGTCACGCCGTCGCTCTGCCGGTAACCGGCCTTGATGGTGGCCACAGCATCGCCACCTTGCGCGCCCACGCCCGGAATGAGCAAAGGCAAGGTCGGCGCCAAACTGCGCACACGTTCAATTTCAGCTGGGTAGGTGGCGCCCACCACCAGCCCCAATTGACCGTTCAAATTCCAAGGGCCTTGGGCCAACTTCGCAACGTGTTCGTACAACAACGGTTGCCCTTCTACAGAAGCCAAACGTTGGTTTTGTAAATCATCACCCCCAGGATTAGAGGTACGGCACAACAAGAATGCACCTTTGCCATGGTGTTTTAAGTAAGGCTGAACAGAGTCAAAGCCCATGAAGGGAGACAGCGTGACAGCATCGGCGCCATAGCGCTCAAAGGCTTCTATGGCATATTGCTCCGCAGTGGCGCCAATGTCGCCGCGCTTGGCATCCAATATGACGGGCACATGGGGCGCATTGAGGCGCATGTGTGCCATGAGTTTTTCCAATTGATGCTCTGCACGGTGCGCGGCAAAGTAAGCAATTTGGGGTTTGAAGGAAATGGCCAAGTCGGCCGTGGCATCGACAATCTGCGCGCAAAAATCAAAGATCTTGCCAGCGTCGCCCTTCATGCCTGCAGGAAACTTGCCGGGCTCAGGGTCAAGACCCACACACAGCATGGAGCCGTTTTGGCGCTCTGCGCCTTGCAATTGTTCTAAGAAGGTCATGGCCAGATTTTAAAGGGTCACGCCAGTCAAAGTCATGTGGTCACCCCATTTTGCTTTTTTAAGCCTAAGATCTCCCCCCATGCATGCTCTCACAACACGTCAATGGGTTCTCCTTGCCCTGCTCACCATCGTCTGGGGCTTCAACTGGCCCATCATCAAACTGGGCGTGACCGGCTTTCCCCCAATCACCTACCGAATGCTTTCTCTGGTCATTGGCGCGCCCATTTTAGGTTTGGGTTTGCTGGCCATGAAAGTGCCTCTTCGAATTCCTCGTCAATATTGGCGCGAACTGTTCTTTCTTGCGCTCTTCAACATGTTCATTTGGAACATCACGATTGTCTTGGCAGTTCAATATTTGTCGAGCGGCAGATCGGCCATTTTGTGCTACACCATGCCTATTTTTTCTGCGGTCTTGGGCGCTTTTATATTTCACAATCGGCTGTCTCAACGCGCATGGGCTGGGGTAGCAGCCGCTGCGCTGGGGGTGCTCTTCTTGCTTTGGCATGAGTTGGCCAACTTTTCGGGTAAGCCCATCGGGGTGTTGCTGGCTTTAACGGCCGCTTGCTCATGGGCCTTGGGCACTCAACTTTTACGCAGAACCACCATCCCGCTGCCGACGCTAACCTTGACGTTTTGGATGACCGTCATGACAGGGCTTGTCATGGCCGTCTTGGCCGCCCTGTTTGAGTCAGACCAGTGGCAAGCGCCGCAACAAGTTCACTGGCTCTCCATTTTGTACAACGCCATTCTCGTGTTTGGCTTTGCGCATCCGACTTGGTTTTATTTGGCGCGCAACTTGCCACCCATCGCATCCACGGTCAGTGTGATGATGATTCCGATATTGGGTGTCTTCAGTGGTGCCGTGGCATTGAATGAGTTGTTGCATTGGCAAGATTGGGCCGCCACAGGGTTGGTGGTGCTCGCTATTGCCACCGTTTTGTGGCCTCAAAGAATCGCCCCGCAAAGCACCAGCACAGAGACGAAAATGACTTAAGTGTTGTCACTGAACCAAGCTGGCCGCCAAACACAAGTCTGCCCATGCTTTGGCTTTATCAGCTTGGTTGCGTAGCAAATAAGCCGGCGGATAGGTCACCACCACCGGCACACCCTTGAAGCTTTGAATCTCTGATCGCAACTTGCCTAAGGGTTCCGTGCTTTGCAAGAGCCCCAAAGCGGCCGTTCTGCCCATGGCCAAAATAACTTTGGGCTTAACCAAAGCCACTTGCCTTGCCAAGTAAGCGGCACAGTGTGAGGTTTCCACCTGGCTGGCATTGCGGCCCGAGGGGGTGCGGCACTTCAGGGCATGCGTTAAATAAACTTGATCGCGGGTCAAGCTCAGCGCCTTCAACATGTTGTCCAACAATTGGCCTGCTGAACCCGCAAAGCTGATGCCTTCTTTGTCTTCATCTTCGCCCGGTGCATCTCCCACCACCATCCAATCGGCCGTGTGCAATCCTTCACCCAAGATGGCTTGCTGACGACTTTGACACAAGCCACAACCGGCACAAGTTGCCACAGCCGTTTGAAGGGCGGACCAATCCATGGCGGCAATGCCTTCAGGCAAGTTTCCAATATCGACCACCGGAACCGAAACCAGCTGAGGCGCTGGCGCCTGAAGCGCAGGTTTAGAAACCTGTGACGCAGGCGCTGCTTGCGAAGGCTGATTTGCAGCTTCAGCGGCCAGATGAATCTGCGGTGTTACGGCGGCCTTCGGCATCCAAACGCGCACATCCAT
>JBIKOZ010000304.1:0-2655 GCA_044357745.1 Limnohabitans sp.
TGGCAGAATTTTGTGCCAGTGTTTCGGGTGTGCCGACTCCCACTACAGTGCCGCCACCCGAGCCGCCTTCGGGGCCCATGTCGATCAACCAATCGGCGGTTTTGATCACATCGAGGTTGTGTTCAATGACCACAATGGTGTTGCCCGCATCACGCAATTGGTGCAGGACTTTGAGCAACAAGGCAATGTCGGCGAAGTGCAAACCGGTGGTGGGCTCGTCCAAAATGTAAAGCGTGCGGCCTGTGTCGCGCTTGGACAATTCCAGCGCCAATTTCACACGCTGCGCTTCACCACCCGACAAGGTGGTGGCGGCTTGACCTAAACGGATATAACTCAAACCCACATCGAGCAAAGTTTGCAGTTTTCGCGCAATCGCCGGAACCGCATTGAAAAACTCAAATGCGGCCTCAACTGTCATGTCGAGCATTTGGGCAATGTTTTTGCCCTTGTACAAAATTTCCAAAGTTTCGCGGTTGTAACGCTGGCCGTGACACACATCGCAAGGCACATACACGTCCGGCAAGAAGTGCATTTCTACTTTGACCATGCCGTCACCTTGGCAAGCCTCACAACGACCACCGCCATTCGAAGCGCTCACGTTAAAGCTAAAGCGTCCAGGCCCATAACCACGTTCGCGCGCTGCGGGCACCTCGGTCATGAGGTCGCGAATGTGCGTGAACATGCCGGTGTAAGTCGCTGGGTTACTGCGGGGTGTGCGGCCAATGGGCGACTGGTCAACGTTGATGACCTTGTCGAAATGGTAGAGGCCCAAAATATCTTCATGGGCTGCAGGTTCATCATGGGCACGGTGAATGCTGCGCGCGGCGGCGGTGTACAAAGTTTCGTTGACCAAGGTGGATTTACCAGAGCCCGAGACACCTGTGACGCAGGTTAAAAGCCCGACAGGAAATGCCGCACGCACGCTTTTCAAATTGTGGCCTTGTGCACCCACAATTTCAATAAAGTCTTTGCCAGGCGGATGGCGTTTGGCGGGAATCTGAATTGCTTTTCGGCCTGACAAATATTGACCTGTCAATGAATCAGGCGCTGACAAAATATCGGCGCAGGTGCCTTGTGCCATCACACGCCCGCCGTGCACACCCGCGCCCGGCCCCATGTCAATCACATGGTCGGCAATGCGAATCATGTCTTCGTCGTGCTCAACCACCAGCACGCTGTTGCCAATGTCGCGCAAATGTTTCAAGGTGCCAATAAGGCGGTCGTTGTCGCGTTGGTGCAGGCAAATGCTGGGCTCGTCCAACACATACATCACGCCGGTGAGGCCCGAGCCAATTTGGCTGGCCAATCGAATGCGTTGTGATTCGCCGCCCGACAAGGTGTCGGCACTGCGGTCAAGGCTTAAATAGTTCAGGCCCACATCGTTCAAAAACTTCAAGCGCGAGCCAATTTCATGCACCACCTTGTCGGCAATTTCGGCTTTGGCGCCTTGTAGCTTCAGGCTTTGAAAGTAGGTTTGGGCCTCGCCTAAAGTGACATGGTTCACTTCATAAATAGCGCGCGCTTGCGCACCCTCGCCCACCCGCACATGGCGCGCTTCGCGGCGCAAGCGCGTCCCTTTGCAATCAGTGCAAGCATGGTGACTGCGCATGCGCGCCAAGTCCTCGCGGACCACGCTGGAATCGGTTTCTTTGTAGCGTCGTGTGAGGTTGGGAATGATGCCCTCAAAGGGGTGCTTTTTGGAAACTTTCTTGCCCTTGGACGCGCCCGATTCCATGATGTAACTGAACTTGATGTCTTCTTCGCCTGAGCCCCACAAGATGCTGTGGCGCACTGCGTCTGGCAGAGATTCAAAAGGTGCTTCTACATCAAACGCGTAATGCTTGGCCAAGCTCTCGAGCATGCTGAAGTAAAAACCATTGCGCCTGTCCCAGCCCTTGATGGCGCCACTGGCCAAGCTCAAACTTGGGAAGGCCACCACGCGGTCAATGTCAAACACTTCGGTGGTGCCCAGGCCATCGCAGGTTGTGCAGGCGCCCATGGGCGAATTGAACGAGAACAAACGGGGTTCGAGTTCGGCAATCGAGTAATGACACACAGGGCAAGCAAACTTGGCATTGAACATGTGTTCTTTGCCCGTGTCCATTTCAACGGCGATGGCACGCTGTTCTGCCAGCCTCAAGGCAGCTTCAAAACTTTCGGCGATGCGCTGGCGCAGCGCATCGCGCGCAGGGGCCTCTGCTTCGTGGCGAATTTTGAGTCGATCAACCACGACATCAATATCGTGCTTTTCAGTTTTCTTCAGCGTGGGTAAATCTTCGACTTCAAAAGTTTCACCGTTGATGCGAAAACGCACATAGCCCAGAGCCTGCATTTGCTCAAAGACTTTTTCAAACTCGCCTTTGCGTTCGCGCGCAATGGGCGCCACGATCATGAGGCGCGTGTCTTCGGGCAGCTCTAAAACGGCATCGACCATTTGACTGACGGTTTGAGCTTGCAATGCCAAATTGTGGTCGGGGCAATACGGTGTGCCGGCGCGGGCAAACAGCAAGCGCAAGTAGTCATGAATTTCTGTAACCGTTCCCACGGTAGAGCGCGGGTTGTGGCTGGTGGCTTTTTGTTCGATGGAAATGGCGGGCGACAGGCCCTCAATCAAATCCACATCGGGCTTGTCCATCAGTTGTAAAAACTGACGCG
>JBIKOZ010000305.1:0-2651 GCA_044357745.1 Limnohabitans sp.
CACACCGGCCAAGGTTGGAATCATTTGCCAGATGCGGCGAAAGATATAGGCACTCATGTTTCAGTGCCTTTAAGGTTTTTGAATGTCATAGTAAATCCAATCACCCAAGATCAAGGGGTGTTTGCGAAAGCCTTCCAAACGCTGGTGGCTAAGCCGCGTTGCAATGCCTGTTGAACTTAATCCAAGCACGCCATTGACTTCCATCAAACGGTACATGTTGTGCAAAACGCGGGTGCGGTCAGGGCCGTCGGGCAATCGCTTCAGCTGTTCAAAATAGGCGTCGTATTCCGCATTTTCAAAACATGCGTAATTGTTTTGACCAATGGTTTTGGAATACAACAGTTTCATCACAAATTCGGCCTCCGAAGAGCGCGTCCAACCCAAAGCCCAAGACGGAATGGCACATTGTTTGCCCTGCTTGAGCATTTCGGGGAATTTGTCCTTTTTAACCTTGAGCCGAATGCCCAATCGGTCCATCGATTTTTTCCAGAGCTCGTCCCTTTCTCGATCCACAGAAGAAGTGGACGAGTAAATGGTGAACACCAGTGGTTTGCCATCTGGCAAGTTGCGATAGCCCTTGGCATCCTTTTTGTAGCCAAATTGATCTAGCAAGGCATTGGCAGACAAGGGGCTGAACTTCACAATGCTTTTGTAATCAGGGTCATGCCCGGCAACGACTGGTGACACCATTTGCTGCGCCTTGACGGCTTGACCTTTTCGGATGACTCGAATCTCTTCGTCCACATCAAAGCCCATGATGATGGCGCGCCGGAGTGCAATTTTTTCAGGGGTGTAACCACCGATCACTGGATCCTTCATGTTGAAGAACTGGTAGCGAATATCAGGTTCAACACTTCGGTACATGTTGACACCCTGAGCCACCCAAGTTTGGAGCAAATCATTTTTGGGCGTCAGTGCTTTTTCAATGAAAGAAGGAGGCACTGCAACTGCATCAATTTCTTTGCCGCTGAACGCCAACCACATCGATTGTGGCTCTTCAATGATGCTCACCTCAATGCGGCCAATCTGAGGCATTTTTCTGCCTTGCATTTGGCTGGCGATGCGCAGTTCAACGGGTTTATTGGGAGGGGGCTGAAAATCCCAGACAAAGCCTGGAAATTCTGGATTGGCTTTGAGGATAATTTTGGACCCCCGAACCCATTTTTCCAGCATGTAAGGCCCCGTACCTACAGGGTTGGCCATGATGCCCTCGAAGCCATACTTCTCGACCACCTCACGCGCCATTCCGCCAGAAAAGGGGTTGGTTAATAGCGTGAGGAAGTTGCGGTCTGGCTGAACCAGCTGAATCACCAGGGTGTATCTGTCTAATACATAAATGCCTGGGTGTTTTTGCTCATAATCAAATTGACCGCTGGCCACCGCCTTCTTTCTTGATTCGGCGAAACCAAATATCTTGTCATCAAAGTCAGAGACTTGAGGGCTGCGATTTTTAGGGTCTGCATGGCGCAACAAGGTGTAGACAAAATCTTGCGCCGTGAGCTCTCGCCTTTGGCCTTTGAAGGCTTCATCCGGGGTGAAGTACAAGCCTTTTTTAACTTTGAAGGTGTAAGTTTTGTTGTCAGCCGAAATGACAGGCATGGATTCTGCGGCATTAGGCACGATCTGAGTGGGCATGGCCATCCAGTCGTAAGTCAAAAGCGGCTGAAAAATAGCCGCAGTGATGGTGTTTGAATACAGGTCGTTCACACGCACAGGATCGAAACCAGTTTCCGGTGTGGGGAAGGCCACACGCAATACTTTTTCTGGGTCGGCAGGATTGGCTTTCGGATTGGGAGCGGCAAGCACTGCTGTGAATGTCAGCGTCAATAGCAGGCTCAGGCAAACCTTGTAAAAAAACCGCATTGGGTTCATCATGTTTGGACGCTCATTGGACGCCACTTTGAAACCAACTACAAAATGCACAATCTTCCTCAATCATGGGATGGCAACTGACACACGAATACTCAAGATTGAAGAATAATCTAACTTCTGCTCAATTCTTCACAAGTCACACCATTTAAGGGGTATTTTTAGCGTGGAGGCCATGACCTCAGGTAAACCCTTAAATGAAACTTTCCAATTTCCAAACACTTCTCACACCCATGACAAATCCTTTGCTCCAAAAATGGTCGACCCCCTTTGAAATGCCGCCCTTTGAAGTGATCCAAGCAGCGCATTTTGCTGAAGCTTTTAACCAAGCGTTGGCCATTCACCAAGCCGAAATACAGAACATTGCCAATCAAAAGCATGAACCAAGCTTTCAAAACACCCTGCTTGCACTCGAAGCCAGCGGCGAGTTGTTAAACCAGACCTCCGCCCTCTTCTTCAATTTAAGTGCCTCACACACTTCGCCTGAAATTCAAGCCATCGAGCGAGACATGTCGCCAAAGCTTGCAGCCCATTCAGCGGCCATGTTTTTAAATGCAGCGCTCTTTGAACGCATAGACAAACTCCATGAAGAACGAAGCAGCCTCGCACTAGATTCTGAAAGCATTCGCCTGATTGAAAGGTACCACTTAGATTTCGTTCGTGCAGGGGCCAAACTGAAAGACAAAGATCGCCAGACCTTTGCCGAACATGCAGAAAAGTTGGCAAGCTGCTTTACCCAATTTTCGCAAAATGTTTTGGCAGATGAAGCTGCTTTTTGCTTG